>CACYBG010000140.1 GCA_902772605.1 uncultured Spirochaetaceae bacterium | reverse complement strand
TGGCATGGAAATACACGGGCCTGAATCCTGAAGCGGGAAGGGTAGCAATCAGATTCTTTTTTATGCGATGCGAATTTTTTTCTGCCAATGAATTTGCAGCGTCTATTATTTCCGGAGTCGAACGGTAGTTTTTCATCATCATGACGGTCTTCACATCCGGATAATTCGTTTCAAAATCAATCAGATACTTTACGTTGGCACCCCGCCATGTATAAATTGTTTGGTCAGGATCGCCTACGATGAAAAGGTTTCCATGGTATCCGCACAGTGCTTCCATGAGTTCATATTGTATGGAATCGATGTCCTGGAATTCATCTATCATGATGTATTCGAGACGTTCCTGCCACTTCCTGTGTATCTTTTCATCCGTCTTGAAAATATGCAGCGTAAATTTCAGAAGGTCGTTGTAGTCGAGACCGAAACATTTTTTTTCCTGATACAGGTATCCGTAAAAAATAATGTCGTCGCTTTTTTTTGCCTCCAGATATTTCCTGTGGATTTCTTCGAGTGAAAGCGAAATCATGTCCAGATAGTAGGCAGGTTCATTGAATATCTTTCGGATTTCAATCATGTCCCTTGCGGCGGAAAAAGTCATGTTGCGGAGTGTAAGTCCCCTTTCATCATATATCGTCTGAAGCATGGAATCTATGTCGGCATTGTCCAGGACGAGAAAACTTTTGGGGTAGAGCACTGCATTTGAATCTTCCTGAAGGACCGATACGCAGAATCCATGGAACGTGGAAATGTAACCCGTATCGTTGTCTCCGGTCAGCATCCTGATTCTGGAACGCATTTCATTTGCGGCCTTGTTCGTAAACGTAACGCAGAGTATGTTGCCGGGAAGTATTCCGATTTCATTTACAAGGTATGCAAAGCGGTGCGTAAGTGCACGAGTCTTTCCTGAACCTGCTCCTGCAATGACCCTGACGAATCCTTCCGTGGATGTCACTGCATCTTTCTGTTCTTCATTCAATTCATCAAGCATGATTAAACTATAGCATAAAATCGAATCCTTGTATCGAGGTTTGTTTCTAAAGTCATTTCGACTACGCTCAATGACCGATTAATTTTACGGTTCGGGCATGCAAGGGGCAGTGTGTCGGGGTAGGGGATTGAACAAAAAAACACCCGAAAAACGTTTCCGATTTCCGGGTGTTGATTCGGTTTATCAATCTGGGGTCGGTAAAATTACTCCGCCCAGTCAATGTCATCCTTTGCTTCGCTTGCTCTGGATGATGCAGTTGAAATGGTCTTTGATGATGAAGTGTCGCCCTTTACTGTTGATGAAGCTGACGTAGATGATTTTTTAAGTCCCGCCGTTTTCGTAATCAGCGATTCGATGGTCCCCTTTTTCATCGCCTTAACGGTATAGGCTGTTCCGTCATCACCGGTAAAATCAATCTGTGAATGAAGGCCAACGTCAATTACCGTCTTTTCCGTAATTTTGTCGCCGTTCTTCAGTTTTGTCCAGACGCCTGGAGCAGACTCATACGTGACTTTTCCGGTCAGCTTTGTGACGGTAAATCCCTGTGCAAAAATTGATGTGCAGAAAAGACCTGCCATCAATATGATTCCGATAATCTTTTTCATGAAAACCTCCTTTTTAGTTTCCCTTATTTTCAGTTAAATGAAATGCCGACTGTAAATCCGAATGTATTTATCAAATCTGCATTGTTCAAATAAATCAGTTTATAGAATCCTCCGATGTTGAACATGTCGAATACCAGATCACATCCGCATGACGCTGAAAGTGAAAGTCCCGACGGTGCATCGATAGATGGATTTGTAGTTACGGTTCCCGTATAGAATCCGACTCCCGCCTGAATGAAAGGCCTTGCCATGTAGATGTTCATGGAAGCTCCAAGCTGAAGTTCGAAATCGGCAAGCACCAACTTGTCTTCGGAACCTGTTATCGGATTTCCGGCTGGCGTGTCAAGGAAGAGAATGTTTGTTCCGACTCCTCCGTAAACATGTTCACCGCCGTAAAACAGTGAAGCTCCGACATTAAATCCGTCAGTGTTGTTGCCGAATGACTTTCCAACGTCGAAATGTATTCCAGGTCCCTTTGATACCTGTTCGTAATCCTTGATTTCGGAATTGACCCTGAATGAAACGCTTCTTGATTCTCCTTCTGCCTTCAGGGTTGCAGTATAGTTTCCGTCGGAAATCGGGATGCCGCCTATCAGTCCGCTCCAGGTGATTCCGCCGCTTGAAGAAGATATGTTAGCTTCCAGCGTGCAGAGGACATCGCCGTATTCATCCTTTATTTCTATCCAGCCGGATGCAGGTGCATTGACGTTCCATGAGAACCTGATCGAATTGCTGATTTTCTTGTTTGAAGGATTGAATTCCCTTGCGCTTGCGATGAATGAAGAAATCCTGAACTGTGCCCTGTCCAATATTTCATCAACCGTAAGAATCCTGTTGCGCTCGATGCGTACCGTATCCTCCAGCTCTTCATATCCGAATGCCTTTATCCTGATTGAATATACGCCTTCGTCAAGTTCGTACCTGTTCTTTGAAATCTCTTTTCCGTTCAGACTTACGCTTGCATCATATGGATCCGTATTTACTGTCAGGAATCCCGAAATCTTTTCGAGGTAGAAATCCGACGTGCTGATGTATCCTCCGGTAAGTTCGACGGTATCAGATTCCGTTTCGTAATGTGTTTTTGAAAGCTTTACAGTGTGAAGTCCCGGTTCCAGATCCTTCAGGGTTGCGGGGGTCGTTCCCATGTAGGTTCCGTCAAGATAAATGCTTGCTCCGCTGACGTTTGACTTTACCTCCAGGGCTGCGGCATTCATCGTTATGCTTGCAGTCTTTGTTTCTCCGGCGGAAATGCGGAAATGCAGGATTTCATCGTCAAACCTTCCCTTGGATGCCCTGAGCGTGTGAGGACCCGGTTTAATGTCCGTTATGGTCATCGAGCCTGTTCCCTTGTAGACTCCATCCAGATAAATCTGTACGTCCTTAACGTTCGTAACCTTTACTTCAAGTTTCGTCTGACTCATCGTAACGTTCCAAAGGCTGTCCTCGCCCGGAAGCACGTTGATGTCTTTCGTTTCATCCTTGCAGTTCTGCTTTACGACCTTCACCCTGTGATATCCCGCCTTTACGTTCGGAATCGTAATCGGTGCGTATCCCTTGTAGTTTCCGTCGAGATATACCTGTGCGCCGGTAACGTTGGGAGTCTTTACGGTGATTGAACCAGTCGATTCAACCCGCTCGAGTTTGGCATAAATGTTCAGCCTGCTGTTTCCCTCCAGGATGATGCAGTTCTTATAGACTGCGGTCTTGTATCCCGATGCTCCGACTTCGACCGTATAATATCGGCCTATCTGTGCGTCAACCACGACGGGAGCATATCCTACGGACCTTCCGTCAATCGTGACCCAAGCTCCATTTACGTTTGATGTAACCTGGATGTCAGTCTTGGCAAATGCAAATGACGAGCCGCATGCCGCAATCAGCATGAAAATGCACGTAAGGATTTTTCCCTTCATGCTCTGTCTGTAAAAATCTGCAATAAATTTCAGCATTTTCGTCTCCTGCTTCATCGCAATCTCAAAAATTTCCCCAGGAAAAAAATCCCGGGGTTCCAAAAATCTATTTTCAATTGGTCTGCAAAAACTGCACGGTTGCATCTTTACGGCCAATCCTTAAATCACTTCAGGTTACTGACAACCTTGCTTTCGCTTGGAAGTTCAAAGTTGACTTCGGAATCCGGAATGCTTATCGGACTGTAATGCTCCCATGCTTCATGTACGGGAATCAGCGCCGCTTCACTTCCTGCCTTCATCCATTCCATTCGGCCCATGTTTTTTGCGGACTGAAAAGTGTCCTGGCACATGGTAATTTCGACCGGAATCCAAACCTTGTCGCCCTGTATTATGTAGTTTCCGTCGCTTATCAACGATGCCTGATGCGGTTCATATCCGGAATCGAATGCCATGTATATGTGTCCCGGAACCGTAATCAATGCGGTTTCAATTCCGAGTGCTTCAAGAAGCGAACAGTTCAGGATGGTAAGGTCGTCGCAGTCTCCACCGTGATAGAGCAGGGTCTGATACGGGAACTGAAGGAAGTCGATGTTTGCAGAGCCTACGTTGTCCGTAAATGCCGATGAAGGGTCGATGACGTAGTTTATTCCGTATGCCTTGAGTGCCGCAAAAATTCCGCGTGCATACTGAATGTTTTCGGACTCGCTCGAGTTGATCCTGTTTTTCATTATCAGCTGTACGAACCTTGCAAATCGGCTTGCACTTGCATCCTTACCGCTGACGAATGTTGCCGCGCGTTCGTCGTCTTCCCATGACATGTTGTTTCGGCTGAGCGTTACGAGCCTGATGTCATCCGTATATGATGAAGACAGTCCAAGGTTTTTATAGGAAACCGTTACCTTTGCATTCGTCTGATGCTGCTTGATTGTGTTGAGGATGTTTTCGTTCAGGAATGCAGTAAGGTTGACCGTGAATTCCTCTCCGCCCTGTATGGAATCGAATCTTGCTATGGTGCTCGGGGTGGACATGAATTCCTCGATGTAGATGGAGACTTCGACGTCGGTTATCTTATTCTTCAGTTTGTTTACGTAGGTGACTTTTCCGAATTCGTTGTCGTAGTAGTGGCTGTAGAAGACCGGGAAAAGAGGAGATATTTCGGCATTCACCGCACTGATTTCGTTGTTGCGTGAGAGGGCTTTCGTCAGGTTCATCCTGATTGATGCACCCACCTCGAACTGGCTCATGAAAGGAACGTTGCTTCCCAGATATTTGTATCCTGCAAATGCACCGATTGAAAGGAAGGGCAGGACATGGGCGTTAGCATAGACCTTTGCAGAAAGCGAATAACCGGAGCCTTCCTCAAAACCGTTTGCAGAGCTTGCCGGAATGAACCAGAATCCCGCTGCGACTTCTCCGGAAAGGCTCAACTTGTCCATCAGGCGGAAATCGTATCCTGCACCGAGACCGAAATCGAAATAATTAAGAGGGACTATTCCGTTCGCCCTCAATGGAGTGTAGGAACCCTGTGCGGAAAAATAAACGCTGTCGTTTTTCCTTACGGTTATTGGGCAGACATCTACGGCCGCAGTCAGGGAAAATGAAGGATCCAATGGAAGTCCGATCGGAAATTCCATGTTGGGAAGCACCTTGAACTGTATATCCAATGCCGAAGCCCCTGTTCCGAGAATCGAAAGGAGAAGCATTGAAATCAAGCTTTTCTTTATCACTTTCTTCATATCAAAGCCCCTTCAATGTGTTTGCCTTGTCGATGCCTTTCTTTGCCTTTTCATTTTCCGGATCAATCGCCAGAACCTTGTTGTATTGGTTTATGGCTGCGTTGTAGTTCTTTTCCAGAATGTACACGTTCGCCAGATTTATCATGGAAGTAATTGTGCTGGACTTTGAGAATTCAGCCTTTGCCTCTGAATATCTTCCCGTGCGTACATATGCGAGTCCCAGTTTGTTCGGGTCGCCGGATGCCCTTGCATTGTCAAGGACCATCTTGATTTCAGTATTGACGTAATTGTCGAGCGCCTTCTTGTAAGCCCTTTCAAGCTCCGACTGGCTTGGATTCTTGAACAGTCCGTAGGTTCCGCTGTAGATGGCCGGAGTGTATGTATCCCATGCTTCGTGGGTTACGACGTATTCTGCATCAATCTGACCGTTGTTTGCCTTCTTGATTGTGTCGGATGCGGAGTTCAGGCTCTTGGTAAATCCCTTTGAAAGGTTCTTCATCGAAAGTCCGAAGAAAACCGTAGAGTCGCTGATTACAAGCTTTTCAGTATCGCCGAAATTGTTTTCCGCTGCACTCGGCTTTATCTGCATGTCGACCAGAACAATGAAATCATCGTCGCATATCATGTAACCGGTCGGAACTCCTATCGATTCGAGACAGCTTGCAAGGAATATTCCAAGGTCGTCATAATCTCCACCAAGGAAATTCATCGTCTGAAGAGGATGCTGCACCATGTCGATTTCATCGCTATTGTGGAATGTCAGGTAAGGGGTTTCCTTGTCGCCCGAGTATTCGACCTTTGCAAGGACCATTGCTTCAACCAATGCGGCTGCGTTTTCAAGGTTCCTGCTGATTCCCGTCCTGTAACCGTTTCTTGCCGTTCCTGCTACGGCCTTTGAGAACTCGTAGATTTCAGGGACATCCGGAGAAATGAATGCGGCAAGTGCTGC
>CACYBG010000139.1 GCA_902772605.1 uncultured Spirochaetaceae bacterium | reverse complement strand
GATATGAAATCCTTGTCCAAAGCTTCTAGTATTTCGTTTTCCGTTTCCTGAGTGAATTCTTTTCCGTAACAAAAATCCCAGGTCATTGCGTTGAAACATCCGGGACAGTGAATCCTGCATCCAGAGACAAAAAGCGAAACACGGACTCCATCGCCGTTAGCTATATCTATCTTTTTAATTTCACCGTAGTACATAATCAATTTTACAGGGTGGTCCCTGTACGCCCCCATATATTAAGGGGAGTGACAACCCCCTACTCCGAAGCGAGGATTTTCCCTCCCCTTAAACACCTCTCTTTTCCGGCACGGCTTAGGGGCTAAGCCCCTAAGAACCCTAAATTAAAGGTGTAAAACCCTTTCCCGGATTTCCTGGGTTCGTCCCTGGTTCCAGTACTGGGTGCCTATGTATCCGCATGTTCTGCGGGCGACGTTCATCGTTGACTGTTCACGGTTGCCGCAGTTTGGACATTCCCAAATCAGCTTGCCGTCTTCGTCTGTAACGATTTTAATTTCTCCCGTGTATCCGCATTTCTGACAGAAGTCGCTCTTTGTGTTGAGCTCGGCATACATTATGTTGTTGTAGATGTGCTTGAGCAGTGTCATTACCGCTTCAAGGTTTGTTTCCATGTTCGGAACCTCAACATAAGATACCGCTCCACCCGGGGACAGTTTCTGGAATTCGGATTCGAAAAGCAGTTTCGTGAATGCATCGATTTTTTCGGTGACATGCACGTGATAGCTGTTCGTGATGTAGTTTTTATCGGTTACCTGCGGGATTACTCCGAAACGTTTCTTTAGGCACTTTGCGAATTTGTATGTCGTGCTTTCAAGCGGCGTTCCATAGACTGAATAATCGATGTGTTCCTCAAGCTTCCATTTTTTGCATGCATCGTTCATTGCGTGCATGACTTTGAGTGCAAACGGTTTTCCTTCGTCCGTCGTGTGGCTGAATCCTGTCATGTATCTTGTACATTCGCAGAGTCCGGCATATCCAAGGGAGATTGTCGAATATCCGTTGTAAAGGAGTTTGTCGATTGTTTCGCCTTTCTTAAGCCTTGCAAGTGCACCGTTCTGCCAGAGTATTGGGGCTGCGTCAGATTTTGTTCCCAAAAGTCTCTTGTGGCGAATCTGAAGTGCACGGTGACAAAGTTCAAGCCTCTGATCCATAAGCTGCCAGAATTTCTCTTCGTTTCCGCCGGATGAACATGCCACGTCAACCAGATTCAGGGTTACGACACCCTGATTGAATCGTCCGTAGTATTTAGGTTTGCCTGTTTCAGGATCGATGTAGGTCGTGAGGAATGAGCGGCATCCCATGCATGGATAGCAGTTTCCGTTGCCGTTTTCATCAATCTTTATGGAAAGCATCATCTTTTCGGAGATGTAATCCGGAACCATGCGGCGTGCGGTGCATTTAGCAGCCATTTCGGTTAAATAGTAGTATTTTGAATCCTTTTCAATGTTGTCCGGTTCAAGTACGTAAATCAGCTTGGGGAATGCAGGTGTAATCCATGCGCCCTGTTCGTTTTTGACTCCCTGATACCTCTGCTTGAGCACTTCTTCGACGATGATTGCCAAATCGGCTTTTTCCTGCTCTGATTTTGCTTCGTTGAGGTACATGAAGACCGTTACGAACGGAGCCTGTCCGTTTGTCGTCATCAATGTGATTACCTGATACTGAATCGTCTGCACGCCCTTGGTGATTTCGGTCCTGAGCCTTCTTTCAACCATATAGTTGAACTGCTCTTCGTTGATTTTTATGCCGAGGGTTTCCATAGTTTCGCGGATGTCCTTCTGAATCTTTTTTCTGCTGACATCAACGAAAGGTGCAAGATGTGCAAGTGAAATGCTCTGTCCACCGTACTGGCAGCTGGCAACCTGTGCAATAATCTGGGTCGCGATGTTGCATGCCGTTGAAAAAGAGTGGGGCCTGTCGATTTTGGTTCCGCTGATTACGGTTCCGTTCTGGAGCATGTCTTCAAGATTGACCAGGTCGCAGTTGTGCATGTGCTGTGCGAAATAGTCCGAGTCGTGGAAGTGGATTATGCCTTCTTCATGGGCCTTTGAAATGTCTGCATCGAGCAGGAAGCGGCGAGTGATGTCCTTGGAAACTTCTCCGGCCATGTAGTCGCGCTGGACTGAAACTACGGTCGGGTTCTTGTTTGAGTTTTCCTGTTTGACTTCTTCGTTGTTTTCTTCCAGAAGGCTGATTATCTGCTGGTCGGTTGTGTTTTCCTTCCTTATCAGCTGATGGCGGTAACGGTAGGTTATGTAGAGCTTTGCTACCTTATATGCTCCGTTTGCCATGATGCCGTTTTCGACCAGGTCCTGGATGTCTTCAACGTTGAGTGCGTGTCCTTCTTTGTGACACTGTATTTCTATATCATCAACTATAGAAGTAATCTGATTGTCAGTGAGCCTGTCGATTTCCTCTACCTGTACGTTTGCCTTTTTGATTGCCGAGCTGATTTTTTCCCTATCAAAAGTTACTTCCGCACCGCTTCTCTTGATGATTTTCATAAAGTCCTGCCGCCTTGTGTTTTTTTTAATTTGATTCCCAAAAGCGTCCGCCCCGGGAATTCCAAGATTATTTCATCCATAAAAAAATCCAAAAACCTTGGCTTTTGGACTTTATATTTATGGTTAAACTTTCAAATATGAAAGTTGATACGCTAGATATAGCGTTTTTATAGCTAGAGTGTACTAGGGATAGCGGATTTAGTCAATATCGTGAAATTGCAGAAAAAGACCGCCAATTGCCGATTTTAGGACTTTATCAAAGATTTTAGGGTACAAAAAAAATTAAATTTTTTTTTCATTAGGAATTTAGGGAAAAATCTGGCTTTTATGGGTACAGATTTTAGCTCCGGTCGATAATTTTTTCGAAGCCCTAAATATTATCTATTCATTTGTATACCATGTATTTTGTGCAATCTGCACTATCTATGGGGATTTGTATGGATTTTCCGTTGATTTCAGGGGGTTATTGAAAAGTGTCGCCATGCAGGATTTGTTTTGCCCAGTACACAAGATATAGCGTACCGTGTCATTTCGACTGCGCTCAATGACCACATTTCGACTGCGCTCAATGACCACATTTCGGCTGCGCTTGATGAACACATTTCGACTGCGCTTGATGAACAGGTCGGTTGCTGAGCGAAGTAGAAGCACAATTATCAATTATCAATTATCAATTATCAATTATCCAGCGAGCTGCGAACAAATCTGCTTGTTATCCCCTTTTTACCTTATGAAGCATGAAACTCGACATATATTGAATAAAAAAAAATTCAGAAATTTTTGGAGGAATTTGAGACTTACCCTTGAAATTAGTCTTAATGTATTAGATAATTAGTGGCTTATAATAAATTTATAATTTTTTTTAAAAAGTTTCATCAAAAAATTTGACTTATTCGAATTATGCTTTAGAATAAAGATATCTAGTTTTTTTTTAATTCTGTAGGAGGAATTTATGAAAAAGATTGTTGGTTCTGTTGTTGTTCTTGCTCTTGCCGCCGGAACTTTTATGGCTTGTAACGGTAAATCAAACGCAACGGTTTTAAACAAGGATAAGCCGCTGGTATTCTTTAACCGTCAGCCATCTGATCCTCAGTCAGGCGCAATAGATATGGCATCAATGAACTGGAATGACAAGACCTACTATGTCGGATTCGACGCTGCTGGTGGTGGAGCTGTTCAGGGAAAACTCATCACAGACTTCCTTGCAAACTCTGACGCTGCAACAATCGACCGCAACGGTGATGGAACCGTAGGTTATGTTCTTTGTATCGGTGACGTCGGACACAACGACTCAAAGGCACGTACAGAGGGCATCAGAAAGGCATTGGGAACTTGGGATGGATCAACAGACCCAGGAAAGGTTAAGGAAGGATCTGTAACAGTCGGTGGAAAGACACTCAAGGTTGTAGAGCTTGAAGGAAAGGCAATGACCGGTACCGATGGATCTACATGGAATGCAAACGCTGCTACAGAAGCAATGGGTGGATGGGCAACCAAGTTCGGTAATGAAATCGATATGGTTGTTTCTAACAACGACGGTATGGCTATGGGATGTCTCCAGGCTTCTAACTATCCATCCGGTGTACCAATCTTCGGTTATGATGCAAACGCAGACGCAATCGAAGCAATTGGAGCTGGAAAACTCACTGGAACTGTTTCTCAGAACGTAGATGCTCAGGCAACTGCTACTTTGCAGGTTCTCCGCAATCTTCTTGACGGACTCACTGGTGACGATGTCATCACAAGCGGAATCTCAAAGGCTGACCAGTACGGAAACAAGATCTCTGCAGCAATCGACTATGTTGCTTCAACAAAGGCTTTGCTCGCTCAGAACACTGGCGTAAACAGCTCTAACTGGCAGCTCTACACAGCAGGAACACGTGATAGTGGAATCAAGCAGTCAACAGCACCAGAGAAGAAGGTTCTCCTTACAATCTACAACTCTGCTGACAACTTCCTTTCATCATCATATCTTCCAGCTCTTAACTACTATGCTCCACTTCTTGGACTCAAGCTCACAGTGGTTCAGGGAGACGGACAGAACGAATCCAGCTGTCTCGACAAGTTCACAAACTTTGGCAACTATGATGCATTCGCAATCAATATGGTCAAGACAAACTCTGGACGCGACTATACGGATAAGCTGAAGTACTAAGGAAACATAAAGGCTCTGCAACCAAAAATTGCGGGGCTGCCTAGACTCAATTTCAATCGCCACACGGATAGGGGTGCTACTCTTAAAAAATAAAAGGGAATTAATGGTTCCTGAAAATCCGTGTGGCTTTTTTTGTCGATGGAAACTTCTAAAGTTTGGGTTTTAGTATTTCCTGATTTGTGAAGATGCAAGGAACGTTATGAGTGATTTAGTTCTACAGATTAAAAACCTGTCAAAATCGTTCGGCAAAAACAAGGTTCTTGATGGAATCAATCTTGAAGTCGGCGAAGGCTCAGTTTTGGGCTTGATGGGAGAAAATGGCGCCGGTAAGTCAACGATGATGAAGTGTCTTTTCGGTATTTATGCGAAAGATGAAGGGCAGTTCTTTTTGTGTGGAAAGCCCGTAAATTTCAAGAATCCGAAAGAGGCTCTCGAAAGCGGAGTGGCTATGGTTCACCAGGAGTTGAATCAGTGCCTTGACCGTTCGGTTGCCGACAATCTTTACCTCGGAAGATATCCGAAAAGATTGGGTGTTATAGATGAAGCAAAGATGCTCAAAGACAGCATAAATCTTTTTGCTTCCCTCAACATGAATGTGAACCCGCGTACAATCATGCGTACGATGTCGGTATCACAGCGTCAGATGGTCGAAATTGCAAAGGCCGTTTCATACGATGCAAAAATCATCGTACTTGATGAGCCTACTTCATCCCTTACGGAAAATGAAGTTCAAAAGCTGTTCTCGATTGTCAATGACTTGAAAAAGAAGGGGGTTTCATTCGTATATATTTCCCATAAGATGGATGAAATTTTCCAGGTCTGCGATCAGGTTGCTGTTCTTCGCGACGGTAAGATGATAATGCAGAAAGCTTCCAAGGAAACCGACATGAACGAACTGATTGCCGCCATGGTAGGTCGTTCTTTGGACAAACGCTTCCCGGATGTTGACAATGTGCCGGGAGATTTCAGCTTGGAAGTCAACAACCTTTCTACAAAATATGCTCCTGTGCTTGAGGACATTTCATTCAAGGTCCGCAAGGGAGAAATTTTCGGTCTTTACGGTCTTGTCGGTGCGGGACGAAGCGAATTGCTTGAATCCCTTTTTGGAGTCAGGACCATATCAACCGGTACGATTTCTTACGCAGGAAAAAAACTCCATTTTACAAGCAGCAAGGATGCAATGGAACACGGATTTGCACTTGTTACTGAAGAGCGAAAGCTGAATGGAATGTTCGGTAAAGACACAATCAAGTTCAATACCGTAATTACAAATCTTGAAAGTTATAAGACCGGCGGAATTCTTTCTGAACGAAAGATGGCAGATGCGGCTGAGAGGGAAATCAAGCAGATGCACACAAAGTGCGTTTCGGCAGATGAGCTCATTACGTCGCTTTCTGGAGGTAACCAGCAGAAGGTAATCATTGGAAAATGGATGGAGAGGTCGCCTGAAGTATTCCTGCTGGATGAACCGACCCGTGGTATTGATGTCGGTGCGAAATATGAAATCTACCAGTTGATTATCCGCATGGCAAAAGAAGGAAAGACAATTATCGTGGTTTCAAGTGAAATGCCTGAGATTCTCGGTATTACAAATAGAATCGCGGTCATGTCAAACCATCGTCTTGCGGGTGTCGTGGATACAAAATCAACGAATCAGGAAGAGCTGCTGAAGCTTTCCGCAAAGTATCTGTAATTGCTGCGTCACGAAAACTTGCTTCGGTGAGTTTTTTGAAGCATCCGTAAAACAAAGAGTTTACGATGAAATATGGGAGATTATTTTATGGAAGATAAAGAACTTAATGAATATTCAGAACGCCTTGCCGCTCTCCGAAAAGACGGTGTGAATCTGATTTCCACCCTCAAGCAGGAAAATGCCGCTGCCAAACGCAACAAGCTTCTTTCCGTAGAGGATAGGGAAAAAATCATCTCTGCAAACAATGCAAAGATTGAAGCTGCAAAGTCTGTCGCTGAGAAAAACAAGGCTGAAATTTCTGAAATCGAAAAGAAGGCCGTTGCCAGAAACAATGAAATCTCCAAGGCTGAAATTTCAAAGATTAATGCTGAGCAGAACGGCGTAATTGCAAAACTCAAGTCTGAATATGAAAGCAAGGTTGCTGAAATCGATGCATCAACCATGGCCCGCAAAAAGGATATCGTTGCTTCATATGCAGGAAAAACATCTGCCAAGGACAATGAGGATTGCAAGGAAGATTTGCGCGTAGCCGAATACGAGCATAAATCAGCACTCTTCGATGCAAAGAACAAGTACGTCTCTGCCGTAGATGCTGCAAAGGCCGTTAAAAATCAGGCTTATGTTGATTATGTCCAGAAGAACCGCTCTCTCAGAAACGGTAAGACAAACTTCTTCGAGGACATGACCCTTTCAGTACAGAACTACATCAACAAGTTCAAGATGTCAAAGTTCCTTCTTGAAAACGGACTTTACATCGCAATCCTGGTGTTCTTCATCGTCTGTATAATTCTGGCTCCTCTTTCTGGAAACGGAAACCTTTTGACTCTGCCTAACATCTTCACGATTCTTGAACAGTCATCTGTCAGGATGTTCTATGCATTGGGTGTAGCCGGTTTGATTTTGCTTGCCGGTACGGACTTGAGCGTCGGTCGTATGGTTGCAATGGGTGCCGTAATCACTGGTTTGATTTTGCATCCGGGTCAGAACATAGTGACCTTCTTCGGAATGGGACCTTGGGATTTCTCTGCACTTCCAACTTTTGTCCGCCTTGGATTCGCATTGGTGCTTTCAATCGTGCTTTGCGTTGTGTTCTCTGCATTCGCCGGTGTGTTCAGTGCAAAACTGAAAATCCATCCGTTCATTTCAACGCTTGCAACTCAGTTGATTATCTACGGTCTCCTCTTCTTCGGAACAAGTGGAACTCCGGTAGGTTCAATCGATGCAGGAGTCAAGGACATGATCGGTGGACGCTGGGTTATGGGCGTTCTGAACGGTGAGTTGATAACCTTCCCGAAATTGATTATTCCGGCAGTCATAGCAATATTCGTTGCATGGTTCATCTGGAACAAGACGACTTTCGGAAAGAACATGTATGCAGTCGGTGGAAATGCCGAAGCAGCAAGCGTCAGCGGTATCAGCGTATTCTGGGTAACGATGGGCGTATTCATCATGGCCGGTGTGTTCTACGGATGTGGAGCATTCCTCGAAGCATTCAAGGCAAACGCATCTGCTGGTACAGGTCAGGGATACGAACTTGATGCAATCGCAGCCTGTGTTGTCGGTGGAATATCATTCAACGGAGGTATCGGTAAGATTGGCGGTGCGGTAGTCGGTGTCATTATCTTCACGAGCTTGACCTACTGCCTTACGTTCCTTGGAATCGATACCAACCTTCAGTTTGTATTCAAGGGATTGATTATCATTGCAGCTGTTGCTCTTGACAGCGTCAAGTATCTCAAGCGCAAGTAATCAACTTTAGAATCTGCAGTATCTGTTAATCGCGAGGTGCACCCCTGAATTTGGACTCAATTGTTCATGTTCAGGCGGTGCATTTTTTTTTGTCCTGCGTTTTTTACGTCGATTTTGCCGTCAAAAGGTTGATTGTTGCCGGAAATTTCAGTACTGTATAAGTCCGGCCTGATGACTGATGAGGGGACAGCCATTAGAATTTGTCTTAACTCTGGTTTTTAGAGGCCGATAAACTAGTATGCGTAAAATTTGTATAAGTTTGTATCTTTTATTGGCCGTTTTTTTTGCATTTGCTCAGACCAAGCCCCTGTACAGGCTGCCTGACAATCCGCCGGAAAAAGCTTCTGATGATTCTTCCAGCCCATTTCTGGTTGGAACGGATGCTGGACTCTTTCAGATTAAGAATGGATCTTACACGGAGCTGTGGGGTGGCGGTAAGGTTTTAAAGATTATGCGGACGACCCCTCCTAACGGTGCTGGAAATCCAAGCGTAAAATGGTATTTCCTGACCAGCAAGGGTGTTTTTTCTTCCTATGATTTGAGGACTTTCACCGAATGCAACAACGGACTTCCTCAACTTACGCTCAAAGAATACGACAATGGACAGAAGAAGATGGTCAAGCAGGTTCCTCTTTTGAAGGGACTTGGCGTTGATCCGATGGACCAGAATACATTGATTACCGCAACAAAGGATGGAGTCTATATTACGACTGACGGCGGTAAATCATGGAGAAGCCTGGGTTCTGTCAGCAATACGGTCGGAATCAAGACAGTAGCGGTTGCACACATGCCGACCTACTCATCTACCGGAGAAATTTCTGGTTCATCCCTGGTAGCATTCATGTCCCATTCGATTTCCGGATTTGCATACTGCTATGCCGATTCTGCAAAACCGACGTGGAAGAGCCTTTCAAAGGGATTTACAATCATGCCGAGCCTGTCACAGGTTGATGAAATCGGTGACATCATTCCGGTTCTCTGCGAAGACAATGGAACCCTTTATGTGGACATCTACTGTTCACAGACCTATCTTCCGAAAATCTATCGCCTTGACTGGCAAAACAAAAAGGCCGACACGATTTATTCCGGAAAATCAGCCGTAGAGACAAACGATGGATTCTGTCAGGTAAACGACACCCTCTATTACGCAACGATGGGAGAAATCAAGGGCATAAAGCTTGACGGTTCTTCATTCGTAAAACTTCCGGAGCGTTACAACTCTTGGAAAAAACAGCTTTTCACTGCACCAGGCCTTGTGAACGCAGCATTCGTCCCGACAAAGACTACGGATTTGCCGCAGCCGCTTCAGTTGAGTGAACTTTGGCTTTTGACCCCGGACAAGACGACATCTCCATATGACGAAGTGATTGCAAACAAAAAGGCTGTCTATACTTCAACCAACTCGTTCAGCAAAGCCCTTGGTGAAACGGGATATGCCAAGTACCGCAAGATTCTGAAGGATAACAACCTCAATGCCCTTGTCGTCGAAATGAAAAATGATGAGGGAGTCCTCAAGTTCAAGCCTGAATCAGAACTCCTCAAACAGAAGGGATATGCATCGGCTTACGGAATCGACGTTGAGAAATTCGTAAAGACTTTCAAGGAAGATGGAATCTATCTTATCGCCCGTGTCGTCGTATTCAAGGACAAAAACCTTGCAGATTATGCAGGCGGAAAATATGCAGTCTGGAACTATTCAACGAAGAGACCTTGGGTCGGCGTAAAATCCTACAATAAGGATGGAACCGTTTCTTACTACGGTGAAAACTGGGTTGATCCGTATTGTGAAGAGGTCTGGGAATACAATGTTGCCGTTGCAAACGAACTGATTGCACGCGGATTCGATGAAATACAGTTCGACTACATCCGCTTCCCGACTGACGGACTCAACATGGGAAGTGCATCATACAGATGGAAGGATACCGGAATGGACAAGGAAAGCGCATTGATGTCGTTCCTTGCCTATGCACGCAAAAACGTAAAGGGACCGATTGGAATCGACATTTACGGTGCAAACGGTTGGTACAGAAGTGGCGTAAGGACTGGACAGGATGTAGAAATGCTTTCCCAGTATGCCGATGTAATCTGTCCGATGTTCTATCCTTCACACTTCGAGCAGAACTTCCTTGAATCAAGTCCTGTAGTCGAGCGTCCATACAGAATCTATTTCTATGGAACATACAGAAACCAGGTTATCGGCCGAAACAGAATTGTCGTTCGTCCATGGGTTCAGTCGTTCTACATGGGTGTCCGCTACGACGTAAAGTATTATGATAAGAATTATGTAAAGCGCGAAATATTCGGTGTAAGGGATGCAACCGACAACGGCTACATGTACTGGAACAACGCAGGAAATTATGCCGACCTTAGTCCTGATCCGGATCCGAAGACAAAATCTCCGTGGTATGCGGATGAGGCGGGACTGCAGCAGATTTTGCCGGCATTCTCATCACCCGAAAACCTGCGTGAACAGAACAAGGCTCTGCGTGGACTTTCAAATCCGAAAGACCCGACCGAAGAATTTGCCGACAAGATAAGCATTTGGGATTCAGTCCTCTATCCGAACGAGGAGGAAGCCTCAAGTAAAAAGCCTGATGCATCTGCAAAAACGTCTTTTAAGGATGCTCTGGTTTCTTCCGGAAACTAAATGACGAATCTGGGCTATACCGCTGATGAACCTATCGCTGCAATTGCAACACCCCTTTCTCCGGGTGCGATAGGTATCGTCAGGACAAGCGGTAAAAATTGCATTGATTTAGTCGCCAAAATATTTTCCAGGCCAAAGTCCCTTTTGTCCGCTCAGGGCAATACTTTGGTCTACGGTTGGATTGTGGAGCCGGAAAGTGAATCCGATTCTGCGTCCGACCTTCAAATTTCTGAAATCAATCCCGAAAAAAAAATCCCGCGAAAAAAAATCGATGAAGTGATGCTCGGTGTCTATCGTGCTCCAAAATCATTCACCGGTGAAGATATGGTTGAGATTTACTGTCATGGCGGTGTTGCCGTGGTAAGTGCAATCCTGAACCTGCTCTTGAAAAACGGATTCAGACAGGCTGAGCGCGGTGAATATACGTTCCGAAGCTACATCAACGGAAAGTCCGATTTGACCAAGGCAGAAGCGGTCAGGGAGATAATCGAAAGTAAAACCGATGCGTCCCGTGGTCGTGCAGCCGGCAGATTGTCCGGAAGCATAGTTGAGGAAATTTCATCGGTCAAAAAGCTGATTGTCGAAACCATTGCTGCGATTGAAGTTGCGGTCGAATATCCTGAAGATGAAGAAACCATTTCCAATTCCTTTGATTCCCGGAAACTTGTTGAAGCGGGCAGACGATTGAAATCACTGGCTGAATCATGGAAGAGCGAGCGACTTTATCAGGATGGGGCTAGGGTAGTGCTCTGCGGAAAAACAAATGCCGGGAAATCGTCGCTGTTCAATGCTCTTTTGAAAGAGGAAAGGGCAATCGTCAGTGATGTTGAAGGAACCACTCGCGACTATCTTGAAGCATGGGCCGGTTTTGACGGAATTCCTGCACGTCTTTTTGATACGGCCGGATTAAGGGAAACCGGTGACAGAATTGAAGCTGCCGGAGTCCAGCGTACGAAAGATTTGAGCGAAGAAGCCGATTTGATTCTTTATCTGGTTGATTCGACCCGTGGATTTGATTCCGATGACTCAAATTTCATTTCAGAGCAGAAAATCCCTGCAATACTTGTTTGGACCAAGACGGACCGTGAAAATTCCCTGTCCCTTTCCGATTGTGCACAGAAAAATCTGTTCCGGGAATGCGTTGAACTTTCTTCAAAAACCGGGAGCGGAATGGGAAAACTGTCTCAGACCGTCAAAAAAGTCCTGATGGAAAAAATCGGTTCGCAGGATTCTGTTTCGGGCTTGGGTTCGGAACGGCAGAAAAAATCGGTTGAGGAAGCACTGGAACGCGTAAATCATTCGTTGATTGCCGCTGACGAAGGTTATGCCTTGGATGCAGTCGTCCAGGATTTGGAGGACAGCCTTGATTCCCTTGGCGAAGTAACCGGAGAAGTAACGCCCGACGATATACTCGAAAACATTTTCAGCAATTTCTGCGTGGGCAAATAAAAGGATTGTGGAATCCAAAGAAAAAAATATGTTGAAATAATTCAGTGCGGAACCCACTGCCACAAATAAAATCAAAACTTTATTTTTTTTCAATCCAATGTTATAATTTAATAGAAGTTTTAAGAAACTTCAGTTTTTAGGAATATCCTAATGATGGAGGATTGAAATGGGAAAAGTTCTTTTTCTTTTGGAACCGAATTTCAACAGCACGGCTGAACAGAAACTCAATGGAAAGTTGATTCAGGACGCATTTGATACGGAGTTTTCAAGCTACGATAAAGTTGATGAAGTGACTGCCAAAATCGAGGCGGGAGAGATTGAGCTGATTGTCGCCTATCTGCACGAGCTGAGTTCCGAATCAAAAAAAGGATTCCTCCAGATTTTGAACCACGACCATCAGACTGCCTTTTTGCTTTGCGGTTCACACGAAGAGCTTCACAAATACTACGAGCGTGTTGATGCAAACATCGTAAAATATCTCCAGCTTCCGGTCACAATCAATGATTTCATACAGGTTGTAAACGAGGAACTTGCAAAAATCCGTGGAGTCGAAATCAAATCTGAGGACGAAAAGAAGAAAGAGGAAACCGTGGATCCCCGCAGGCACATTCTGATTGTTGATGACGACCCCGTTTCACTCCGCACATTTGCATACATACTCAAGGATGACTATGTAACGTCTGTTGTGAAAAGCGGCACTCAGGCACTTGAATTTTTGGGCAAGGAAACTCCCGACCTTATTCTTCTTGACTACGAGATGCCTGTCATGAACGGAGTCCAGACTTTTGATGCCATACTTTCGGAAGAGAACCTGAAAGACATACCGGTGATTTTTTTGACGGGCATTTCCGATGCAGGCTGTGTTACCGAAGCATTGAAAAAAAAGCCGGCTGGATATGTGCTTAAATCCGAGAAAGAGGAAATCATAAAATCCAAAATCAAGGATGTGCTCGAAAGAATCGACAACAACAAAAAATACAACACTCCAAGGACAGACTATTGAAAAATCCCTTTTCGCTGAAATTCACCGATGAACAGGAAAAAAAGGAATTCATCCAGGACTGCGCCAGGGTTGATTCCACCCGCGTTTTCATCTATGCGAATCTGCTGGGCGTTTTCAATCTTGGACTTTTTTTGGTGACCCTCATACATCCGCTGGAACGTTACAAGCCGATTCTGGGATTCTGTCTGGCATTGAATTTCAGCGTCTTTGTTTTTTCTCTGACCATAGTCCTGATAACTGTCTTCTATAAAAAAAATCCGGAAAAACGCTTTCATCTTTTTTACATAACGCTGTGCCTTTATTGCGTGGTGATTATGTTTTACGGAGTCTCTACGTGCATGATTGGGTCCTATGCATACAAGACGGAAGATTTGTCAATGTTCTACGGATGCCTCATGGTCTTTTCTTGCATACTTTTCGTGAACCCCAAAATCGTATTCAACATCGCCATATTCGAGTTCATCATGTATGAATATGTGGTTCACAGAATCCTCCAAAAATACATGGGCGTGGAGATTCTGAACAATTATCCCGCATACCCGTATTTCATCATCCTGATAATGTCCACCGCATCGTTTTTGAGGGGACGACAGAAACTGAAGGAATTTCGGGCGACACGGATGATAAAAAAAATGCAGGCAGAAGCGGAAAAACAGAACGAACTGAAATCCCTTTTCCTTGCGAACATGAGTCACGAGATCCGCACGCCGATGAACGCAATCGTCGGAATGAGCGAGCTTGCCCTTGATTTCGACCTGACCGAAGCTCAGAAAAACACGATCCGCCAAATCAGAAATTCTGGAATGAGCCTTGTTTCCATAATCAACGACATCCTGGATTTTTCAAAGATTGAGTCCGGCAAAATGGAGATTGTTCCCGTCAACTATGACATGTTCAGGCTGATGAACGACATATTGAATGTGGTCAACGTCCGTGTTCGTGAAAAAAACGTGGAGCTTAGGCTTGAAATCGATCCGAACATCCCCTGCTTTTATTACGGCGATGATGTCCGAATACGGCAGATTTTAATCAACCTGGCGGGAAATGCAACGAAATTTACGGACCGGGGATACATTGCAATTCGTGTGGAAAGCCTGAACGGATACGAGGGTAGGGAAGGACTCAGAATTTCCGTGATTGATACGGGACTTGGAATCAAGAAAGAGGATTTGGGACTGCTTTTCAACGCCTTCCAACAGGTCGATATGGGCATGAACCGAACGAAAGGTGGAACCGGACTTGGACTTTCCATATCAAAAAATCTTGTTTCGCTGATGGACGGTTCAATCGGCGTGGAGTCTGAATACGGAAAGGGCTCATGCTTTTACATAAACCTTCCGCAAAAGGTTCTGGGAGAAAAATCCTGCGGGGAACGATATGGACTTGTGTTTGACCGTGCCCTGGAAAATGAAAGCGATTCGAGTCTCAAAAACATTCCGATTTCACTCTTGAACAGTCCCGAACTTGCATTCCTGTTTACCGAAAAATTGGAGGCTGTACAGTTTGCGGCTCCCCGTGCAAAAATCCTTGTGGTTGATGACAACGACGTGAATCTGCAGGTGGCGGAAGGTCTTTTGAAAAAATACGGTATTTCACCCGAACTTTGTACAAGCGGATTCAAGGCTCTGGAACTGCTCGAAAAAAATCAGTACGACATTATTTTCATGGATCATCAGATGCCGGAAATGGACGGTATGGAGACTGCAAGAAAAATCCGCGCGTCAGAAAAAGTCAAAAATCAGAATACGATTATCGCAATGAGTGCAAATGCAGTCAACGGTGTGGAAGAAATGTTCCTTTCAAACGGTTTTGACGGTTTTTTACCGAAGCCGGTTCAGGGTACAGATTTTGCCCGTTGCCTTGGAAAATGGCTAGATCCGTCGCTGCTTGAAAAAGTTTCCGAATCGACAGAAGAAAAATGCGAGATTCCTGATGATTTTCCGACTCTGGATGCTGAACGGGTGGACTTGAAATCAGGCTTGGAAAATACGGGCGGATTTGAAAACTGGATTAGGACTGTAAAAACATTTTCGTCTTCAATCGACAGAAATGCTGATTTGATAGAGTCGCTTCTGAAAAAAAACGACGTGAAGAACTATACGATTCAGGTTCATGCACTTAAAAGTTCTGCAAGAATCATAGGGGCGAAAAATCTTTCGAAACAGGCTGAATTTCTGGAAGCCCTTGGAAGGCAGATTCTGGAGTCCCGTGAAAAAATTTCCGCCCTTATGTCCGAAATCGAGGCAAAAACTCTGGTAATGCTGGAACTGTACCGCTCCTACGGTGAAATTCTGTC
>CACYBG010000138.1 GCA_902772605.1 uncultured Spirochaetaceae bacterium | reverse complement strand
GCGCAAAAAAACACGGGCTACAGCTGTCTTTCTTCTTCCTGTACCAATTGCAATATTTTCCACGATAGACTCCTAATTACACTTCCAATGGTTTTGGGTTCTGAGCAACATGTGGATGCTCGCTGCCAGCATAAATCTTCAAATTTCCAAGAATCTTGCGTCCGAGACGATTATGCGGAAGCATTCCTGCAATTGTCCTTCTGAGAGGCTCAGTCGGGTTTCTTTCAATCAACGTGTCGAATGAATACTCACGAAGTCCACCGATAAATCCAGTGTAGTGGCGGTACTTCATTCCTTCATGCTTGTTTCCGGTTACCTCAATCTTGTCTGCATTGATGATAACGATACAATCGCCACAAACGGTGTTTGGCTCGTAAGTTGGCTTGTGCTTTCCGCGAAGAACGGCTGCTGCCTTTGCGGCTACACGACCAAGAGTCTTTCCAGATGCATCAATGACATACCATTCATTTTTGACATCGGCTGGTTTTGAAAAAATTGTTTTCATTGTATATACCTACTAATAAAATTGCATCTTCTGGGTTTGCATCGAGCCAGAAAATGTTCACGGACTTGAGCATCTGTCCGCAATATATACGGGGTTCCATACATTAGCACATAAAAGCCGTTTTAGTCAAGCGTGACAAAGCTCACTGTGAATGGCAAGCGCAAATCTTATATGGAATTTACCAAACGCAAATATTAACGAGGAAACGCTTATTCCTGGAAAACATCCTTTAAGCATCTGACAAAGAACAATGTGACACCTCCTTCTAAAAAAAAACAAAGTCCCGAAAGCAAAAAAAATCCGGCCGCATCATGCAACCGGAATCCATCGACTGAAAAAAAGGCGGCTAAAGCTTGAATTCGCCTATTTTTTCGGCAAGTTTCTTCGTATCAACCTGATTCTGATCGGAACTTTCCTTAACGTCCCTGATTGAGCCGGTAATGGAATTGATGTTGCTTCCCATCGTCTGCATGCTTTCGGTTATGCGGTGGGTGGCATCGGCAAGAACCCTCATCTCCTTTACGACCTGATCCGCCCCGACAAGCATCTCCGCAGAACCGTCCCTGACCGTCATGGTCGAATCGCTTATGCTTTTCATCGCATCAAGGACCTGGCGGCTTCCTTCACTCTGCTCTTCCATTGCGTTCTTGACCACAAGTTCCTGTGAACGTACCGTCTGTGCAAGCTCATAGATTACGTCGAACTGCTGCTGAACGCTTGCAATGCTCATCGTAATCTGGTTGATTGACTCCGAAAGAGTCTTCAGGTTGGTGTTTATGGCCTTACCCTGCTTGTTGGACTGTTCCGCAAGTTTCCTGATTTCATCGGCGACGACTGCAAATCCGCGACCGGCCACACCTGCATGTGCCGATTCAATGGCCGCATTCATTGCAAGAAGGTTTGTCTGGGTTGCTATGGCCTGGATGATTTTACTGGCCTCCATCAATCCCGCCGACTGTTCAAGGACTTCCTTTGAAAGCTGAGCCGCCTGCTGAACCCTGCCCCGACCTTCATCAGATGCAGCTCCAAGCTGATTTACGGCAAGTTCGTTCTTTTCAAGTATACGGGATACGGACTCGATGTTTGCAACCATTTGATCCACGGCCGCCGAAGACTGATTCACCGACGCAGACTGATTTTCAATGCTACCGTTCAAATCGTGTATTCTGGATACAATCTGGCTGACGGAAGCATTGGACTCTTCCACTCCCGAAGCCTGATTTCCCATCTCCTGAAGGACCATATCTATGTTTTTGGTTATCTCATCGACATTTTTTGAAGACGAACCGAGCCTTTCGTTAAGCAGATCCGCAGTAACGGCAGATTCCTTGGCAGACGAACCCATGTCGTCCAGAAGGGCTTTTGTCGTTTCCCTGAAGCCGTTTATGTCGTTTACCAGCGAACCGATTTCGCAGCGGCACTCGACCCTGAGCGGATCCAGTCGGTAATTCTTTCTGGAAAGTTCTTCAGTATGCTTCTGGACATTCTTTATGCTGTCACTGATTGCCTTGGCCGTAAAGTACATGTTCAATTCATGTATTATGGCAAATGCAAGCGCAATCGGTACGATTTTTTCCGTCAAAAGGGCTTGGGTACCTTTCAACAGGTTCCCAGGCACGGAAACCACATGCTGAATCATGAGCACTATGGACGTAACGGCAAAGAACATGACTATCAGGTTTCTCTGGACCAGACTTACGTTCTTATGTTCCTTTTTGAGGGGAAGCCAAAACAGAAGCTTTTCACACTCGGACAGAATCATCACGAAACCGAACAGCGCAAAACTGAACGAAACCCCGATAAGGAGTGAAAACCAGCTGTAATAGCTTTTCCAGTTGTCCTCGAAGGCATGGAGCTGAAGACCCTTTGCATTTGCCCTGATTATGACCACGAATGCAAGCGTAGTATAGGATATGATTACAAGTGCAATGTTTATGACGTACCAACGACTGAAGTATGCATCCAACGACTTGACCGACTCAGGAGAACCGTCATAGGCGATGATTTTTTTCCTGAAAAGCGAATATCCGGCTATCGGAACTGCAACAAGGAACGAAATGACGCACGGGAAGAGTATGGGGTCGAAAGCCAGAGAAACATACTCCGCCACATTTACGGCATTTGAAAAAAGAGCTATAGGACCGAATGCAAGAACGGGAAAAAGGTAACTGAAAAGAAGGAAACCGAAAATTTTCCAGTTGAATTTCCCCCTGTCCTCAAAAGTGTAATTCATAGAATTCCCTCTCAAAAACGTTTTTTCATTGGATCCGGCACGGGAAATTTCTCACATTTCCATAACCGAAATCCAACCGGCAGCCGGTGAATCCACACCCCTTGTTTTTACATCGGCAAAACAAAACCGCCAGTATACCGAATTATAACACGGGTCTTCCAATCATTCCACAAAAAAAGCCTGCAGTATAAGTCTACAGGCTTGAAATTCATGATTTTTCACCGATTTGAAGCGGAAAAACGGTTT
>CACYBG010000137.1 GCA_902772605.1 uncultured Spirochaetaceae bacterium | reverse complement strand
TCAGGTACGAATTGATGTTTTCAGCAGGACCTTCATCCGCCTGAAAATTGAATTTTTCAATCATCCAATCCACAAGTTTTCTGTAGATGTACGAATATCCACCGACGGGACTGTTTTCGCCATAGTCATAAACATTGTCGTCGCGAACCAAAAATGAAGAAATGCTGTACCCCTGCATGATTCCGTTTTCAGAAAAATCATCGATTGGAATCAGATTGTCAGAAAGTCCCTTGCTGCATTTTCCCCAGTTTTTTTTCTGACTGATTTTTTTTGCACCTTCCTTTCTGATTGAACAGTCATTTGATGCACCGAAACAAATCGCTTCAAGGCTTTCGATTTTTGAGCCGTTCCATTTTACGTTGCAGACAATCGCACATTCAGGCTCAATCTGCAATTTTTTTTCGTTCGGCGGATAGATTATTTTTTCCGAATCAAAAGGGTACAGAGTCAAAAATTGGGGTACAGAATTTTTCCCGTTCGGCATGTATGTCGGAAAAATCGCCTTTGGAGCATTGGTTTCCGCAGTCTTGACGTTTGCAAAATCAGAGGCTTCTCCAGCCTGTTCAAGATGTCCCGTAAAATTTCCAGCCACGCCGAAACATGGCATCTGTTTCAAATCAACATTTTCCATTCAGAGTCTCCAGAATTATCCGCGCAAAGCCTTTCCACGGGCAATGAAATCCATGTGGCTTGTTTTTTTCTTCGTCAGTTTCAACTTGATTTCCGACGGAGCCTTCGAATTTGCAGGATTCGTTTTTTTCATCCAGATTGGAGGTCGCGGATTCAAATCGCCCTTTTCAACATATTTAATCCATTCTTCCGGCTCGGGGACTTCAAACTTCAGATGCTCACCAGTCGTCGGATGATTGAATTCCAATGTTCTTGCATGAAGCGCAAGTCTGTGGAACGGATCGGTATGCGCCCTGTAATTTTCGTCGCCAGCCAAAGGATAACCTTTTGACGAAAGATGCGCCCTGATTTGATTTTTCTTTCCGGTATCAAGCGAAAGTTCAAAAAGCGTATGGGTCTTTCCACGCAGGACGACCTTATAATTCGTGCGTGCCTTTACCGTCTCGACTTTTGAATCGCCCTTTTTGGGAACATATCCAACATGATAGGCATTCTGTGCAAGTTCATCATCAATCAATCCGGAATCAGGGAGGATTTTATTTCTGTTGCGCGGATTTTCAGCCACTGCATGATAGATTCTTTCCGTAACCATCGTGTGCCAGTTCGCAATAATCTTTTTCTGAGCCGCCTCATTCAGTGCAAACATCATTACGCCCGATGTATCGCGGTCGAGCCTGTGGACAATCAGCGGTTTATGAGAGGAAGAAAGCGTCCCCTTTCCACGCATGATTTTTTCCAAGACCTCAAGTGCAGTTCTGGCCTTGCTTCCCGGATATGGGACGGACAGCATTCCGCTCGGTTTTTCAATCACCACGATGTCCTTATCTTCATACAGGATTTCGATTTTTTCCCTGCCGTAATCGGGTTTGTGTTCTCGCTTATATTGAGTGCTTGCCTTTACATTGTGAATGTTCTGCTTCATTTTTTTGCTCCCTTTTTAATGAGTCCAGTGAAGATGCACAGAAGGACGGTCAGACAGCCAAGATAAATCAATACGAAAATCTGGAATGTGTTTTTTGCCATGTCCTTTGAAAAAATCAGGAACAAAAGTCCGGTGACAAAAGTCAAAGCCCCGATGATGTAAAAGATTATGCTGCTCGGTTTTGATATGGGAGCCTTTTTCACAGATTCAGGCCGCCCAAGATAAAATGCCACGCCGCACGAAACCAAGCCAATCAAGATAAACATGATTCCAAACAAAATGATTTTCATAGCCCCACCATTTTCGATTAAACCGAATTTGCACGCCGAAATCGACATGCAGAGTCAGTATATAATCATTCGAAATAATTTTCTAGGAGGGTTGATTTTCGGTCAATTTGATTACGCCGGATAAGTTCCGAAAATTTCATCGCGATGGATATGCCCCAGATTTTCAAGGGACTCAATCAAACTGAAATCCGGATTTTCAGTCCTGTAGTTATTCAAATCAACCGTAAAACGATTCATCGAAAAATGCTGATAGACGAAAACCTGATTCCAAAAATCTTCGCCTCTGTACCCTGCCTTAAAATCATTTTTATATGAATTGAAAATTCCGGAGTTTTTCATTTCTGAATATCCAATAAGCCACAACTGGGGGATTTTGGAATTTTCCGCACGTTCTTCAATCAAAGTCTGATGAAGTTCAACGGCCATTTTCGCCATCAATTTTTGACTGTCATCAATCAAGCGACGGATTTCATCACTGCCATTTTTCGCCAGATATTTTAACTGGGTCGTTCTTGCAGTGTGGACCGGCGTTTTATTCATTATTATGACGTTTTTCCGAAAATTGATTTCCAGCTCCGGATTTGTGGTGAAGAATTTATCCCCGATTTTTCCGCTTTGACCGACCAGATACCTGCAATTTTTTTTCAACTGCTCGTTTTTTCCCGGGTTGTCGCCAATCAAAATCAACTTGATTTCATCCTGCTCGGTCAGTTCATCATAAGCCGTATTGTAAACGACCGGAGTTTCAATTTCATAATCGATAGACTGTGCTCCAACAGCATCAATCTGAAGTTTTTTCAATTCCGCTGAAAATTTCAGATTTTCGTCGCAATATTTTTTCAACTGATTTTTATAAGTACAAAATGCTTCCCACTGATTTTTTGTCATTTTCAAATCCTTTTTACTTTCCAAGAAAAAAGCCTGCCGCGAAAAACGACAGGCCATTGATTTTCATCCAGTCACACTGATTTTCACTTGGTCAATCAGCATGAACCGTCCCAATTATTTCTTTTCGATGTGAAGTTCAGCATCGGTTATGCGGTAGGAAACGACGACCGGTGTATTCGGCAGATCTTCCTGAGTTGCCTGACCGACACTGAAGAATCCCATTACACCGTATGTTCCGTTCGATATGAATTCGATTCCCTTCTTTATCAGGCGGCCATTGATGTAAACGTCGTACTTTCCGTTGTTGACCTGAATCTTAAGTTTGTTCGTTGCGTTATATCCCTTGTTGATTGCGCTGCTTGGATAGAAGTAAGCGGTTCCTTCGTCATTAGGCTCAACCAAATCGGTATAATTCTTTCCGTCCCACCTGTAGAGAGCGTATTCTCCGTCAGTGTTAATTTCAAAACGGATGTAGTTATAGAGTTTTCCGCTTGAACTTGGTTTCGTATAACCGAATACAAATCCGTATGCTGACTTTACGTAACCGGACTTCTTACTGAATTCTCCTTCAATCATATCGAACTGACCGAATTCAGGTGACGTATAGAAGTATCCACAGTCTTCGATATCGGAAAGCTGAGGAGATTCCCAGTCGGTCGTAAACTTCTTCTGCAGTTCAACGAGAGCTTCTTCTTTTGCTTTCTTTTC
>CACYBG010000136.1 GCA_902772605.1 uncultured Spirochaetaceae bacterium | reverse complement strand
GCCGTAACGACATCGCCTTTTTCAACGAGCTGCCTGGCCGAAGCACAACCTATCAACGATGCCGTTATAAAGACGACAATCAGCGAAACAGCAATGCATGAAATGTTTTTTTTCATAACGCCCTCTCCTTGTTTTCAAAATGTTTTTTCAATTACCATTGAAACGTTTGATTATAACAGTCCGATGCAAATTCTGTCAAATTCATGCATCGACATCAGATTTTTCCGAATTTTCCTGCGACGGTATCCTCAAGCGAATAATGGATGATCTGCCTTTCGTCGAATGCCTTCTGAATCAGCGCGTCAACGTCCATGCCTTCGTAGATTTTCCTGGCCTCGTCCAAATCGGCACGCAGTACGGGATGCTTGGGACTGAAAAGCACGCAGCAGTCCTCGTACGGCAGGATTGATATTCCATAGGTTCCAATCCTTTCGGCGACCGAAACAATCTCTTCCTTGTCCTGTCCTATGAGCGGCCTGTACAGGGGATGTTCGGCAAAGCTTTCCGTCAACGCAAGGTTTTCGACGGTCTGGCTTGCAACCTGTCCCAGGGATTCACCGGTGATGATTGCAGAAGCATGTATCTTTTCCGCAAGCATGTTGGCGGCCTTCATCATGCAGAGCCTGAGCATGAGTGTCGCAAAAGGCTCCGGAGAACTTTTCTTTATCTGCATCTGAACGTCGGTAAACGAAATCACGTTCAGGTAGGTCTCGCATCCATAGTCGCCAAGGATTTTCGCCAGATCCTCGACCTTTTTCTGAGCTTCCTCCGAAGTGTACGGATATGAATGGAAGTAAACGCAGTCGACCTTCATTCCGCGGGCCATCATGCGGTATCCTGCAACGGGACTGTCCAATCCGCCGCTCAAAAGCAGGAGACCCTTTCCGCTCACGCCGACCGGAAGACCCCTGCATGTCCTGTGCTGCGATGAATACACGTATGCCCTGTCGCGGATTTCGACGTTCACGACCACATCAGGATTGTGCACGTCCACATCGAGTATTCCGCCGTCCGAAGCGTCTCCCGCAGCCTCCACGCAGATTTCATACGAGTTCATCGGGAAAGACTTGTCCTCCCTCCTCGCCTCTAACTTGAACGTCCTGGCTCCGGAATCCCTGGCCTTGACGCAGAGTTCGCATACGGTCCTCCGTATTTCATCGATGTCCTTTTCCACTGCACGGACCTTCGCCCAGCCGGTTATGCCGATGAGCCTGTCCAGGACATATTCAACGGCCTCGCATGATTCCTCCGTGCACCTGACGTAAAGCCGCCCGTTTCTGAGGAATACGTCGGCCTGAACGGAATCAAGCGCCTGCCTGGCATTTTTGACGAGCTGCTTTTCAAAGACCTTCTTGTTTGCACCCTTGAGCGTCAACTCTCCGAGCTTCCCCAGGTACTGCTGGGTATATCCGCTCAAATTCCTTCCTTCGCGTCCTGAATTGAAAGACATAGCTTTTCTCCATAAAAATTAAGGTCATAGGAACCGCTGAAAAATGAAGCTTCCAGGGGTTCCGTCAAAACCGTCTGCCGGGACGAAAACTCCCGACCGAGGCCTGCATCCGTTAAAACTGATATTTCAAGCCGATTGAAAAATAGTTGTTGATTTCGTTTGAAAGCCCCGCCTTCCATGCATTTCTGAAAAGCGACACCAGGTCCGAACCGGAATAATCCTCAAGGTCGTATTCGTAGGTTCCGTTTCCCTTGTCGATGATTGCAGACCCCTTTCCCGGGAACATGTCGGTATCGACTCCCTTGTTCCTTATCCATTCAAAGAGGTATGAGACGGAAAACGAAAGCTGTCCCCATGAATATTTCTTAAGGGAGTATTCCGCGCCGATTCCCTCCTGAAGCACGTACATCAGGTTGTCCTGGGTCAGGAAATTCAGGCTGTTTGATGATGCAATGGCGGTTCCTGCAGTACCCGACGGATTCGACATGAGCGGATGGTTGTTGATTCCGCCGTCCGTTGAATATGTACCGTAATCCGAGCGCAGGTATGCAATCGCCTCATCGTCGCTTATGGATTCGTTGATGTTTCCGTGCCTGAGGAAAGTCGAGAGCACCTTTATGTGAAGCGGAGGAATCGGGATGAAGTCAAGTTCGAATGAAAGCCTGTCGCTGTTCGGAGGATATGAAGACCCCATCGGTATGCCGTTGTTGGTGTAGTTCAGGTAGTTGTACATTCCCGACGAAATCGTTCCGGTCGTCGTATCGACGTAATCTGCATGGGTATACGTGTAAGGCATGAGCATGGTGTAGTCAAGGGAGATGCGGGTACAGAACGAGTCTGCAGGCGTATATATCAGGCCAGTCTTGACAGCCGTGAAAAACCTTGTGTTGAGCAGTCCGTTTTCAAAGAATCCTGCGATGTTGAAGTCGTCCACGAAAACGTCCGTAGCCCAGAGCAGTCCTGAATACGGCCTCACCTTGAACGCAAGCCCCATCTGAAGGTTGTCGTTGTAGCCTCCGATTTCCTGTGCAACGATGTACGGAACCGGCATCAGGTAGGACGGATCCAGCCTTTTTCCGAATACGATCGATTCATAGTATGAAAACGAAAACTGGGGGATGAACTTGAATTCGAGCGCATGGAACGCCAGGTACTTGTCGGGGGCTATGAATCCTCCGTCGAAACTTTTTGTCGCTCCTATCGCCGAATACTGCTGCGTATACGACCACTTCGGATTTACCGTGGTGAACGACAGGTTGGTCCTGTGGTACGAATTGTCGTTGAGCGAAAGTCCTGCGTTTATGAAGGGTCCGTAACCGGAACGGTAGATGCCCGTCTGAACGAAGATGTTCTTCTTACCGATGGCAAGCACGTCGTTCATCTCCAGGAAAACGTTAAGGTCCCCAAGTGCAACCTTGTTCCGCCTTGCATCGTGTCCGTCGTTCTCAAATACGGCAAGATAATCCTGTATGTCGTGGTTGTAGGAGGCAAGTCCAAGGTCGTATCCCATGGAAACGAAACTGTCGAAAAGCGTAATGTCGCCGTTCACGCTCGGAAAAAGGCTGAACAGTATCTCTCCGAAATCGGACGTTTCGGCATTCTTCCTGTACATCGCCCCCACTTCGGCTGAAACGTTCCATGGCTTACCGGTAACCTTCTCCCAGTACATCTTGGCATTCCTGACATCCCTGTCGTTGCCCTTTTCAATGACGGTCTGAAGTATGTCCCTGATGTTTGCAATGGGATAAGGCCTAAGCGGAGGAACTTCGTTTATCAATCCGCGGAGCTCCCAGGATTCGACGAGGCTGTAGAAAGTATCGTCGGGATCGACGCTGACCTGTGCAAATGCACCGGACATGAAAATGAAGGAAACAAAAAGGACCGTAAAAATTTTTTTCATAGTTCTGCCATCCAGAAGGATGCCTCCAATCTTTTTTTTCATCGGGAAACCCTACTGAACCTCGAAAAAGCGTTTCAAACGGATTCTTCGGAAAGGTCGGTATCGGCGCCACCCTTCCCCAAATACTATAGGATTGCTCAATAATTTACAAGTAAAGAAGATGTACATAAATAAGGAAGATTCTGAATCGCGTTCATGCCTAAACTTGACTGTCCTTTCCTTCGAACATATAATTAGATGATGAACCGAAAACTTTTCAGATGGATTTTAGCTTTCTCGATGTTGGGCCTTGCTTGCATTCTTCAGGTCCACGGGAAAACCGTCTCCAGCGATACGACCGACTACTACAGGCTTGCACAGGTCGGCACAAAGGATGAGATAGCATCGGCCTTCAAGAGCAGAAGGGACTTGGGGCGTCAGGTTTTCGGAATAGACGGGGAAACGTTCCTGATGCTGCTTCTGAAAAACAACAGGGACCTGGAAGTGATAAAGACGGCCGTAAATGCGGACTGTTCGATAACGGCAAAGGACAGGAACGGAAAGACTCCCCTCATGTACGCAGCCCAGACGACTACGTATCCGGATGTAATCGAATACCTCATAAAGACGGGAAGCGCATTCGGAATGGGCGATTCTTCAAGGGTCGAGGCCATAGACAGCAACGGACTCACTCCTTTCGACTACGCAAGGATGAACCCCCTCCCCGAAATACTTGAAACCCTGAACAGATACGGAAAGGAACCTTCCGAAGAAAAAAAGAACAAGGCCAACAAAAACAGGCAGACGTCAGGCAGCGTAAAGAGCGGCGGAGGAACTGCCAAGACGAACCTCTTTTCGTCGGGCGAATCCACGGAAACTTCTGCATCCAATGAGGCGGAAAAGCCTGCATCCGAGCCCCAGGCAAAATCAAGCGGAATCGACCTGAACGATCCGAACTACTACAGGCTTGCACAGAGCGGAACGAAAAAGGAGATAACCGAAGCGTTCAGGAAAAATCCGGAGCTAGGAACACAGACCTTCGGCGAATTCAAGGAAACGTTCCTGATGCTCGCCCTCAAGGAAAACCGCGACCTTTCCATCATAAAGACCATAATGGACGGGGGAAGCACGGCACTGACCCAGAACGTCAACGGCATGACCCCGATAATGTATTCGTCACTGCATTCATCGGACCCGAAAGTACTCAAGCACCTCATACTGAACGGAACGACATTCGGAATCGGTGTGTCCGCAAGGGTCGAAGCCATCGATCATGCCGGAAAGACTGCCTTCGACTATGCAAGGGAAAATCCGAATCCGGAAATCCTTGCAACGCTCAAAAAGTACGGAAAGGAACCTTCCGAGGAAAAGAAGACCAAGGAACTCATAAAGCATGACCCGGAGGCTGCGGCGGAATACAGGAAGGCGCAGGAAGAGAAAAAGGCTCAGGAAGAAAAGCTTGCAGAGGAAAACGAAAAGGCATCGGAATCAGTCAATGAAGAACAGCCCGAGGAAATAAGCTACGAAGAGGCTGAAAAGGCAGCTCCCGAAGGATGGACCGTAAATTCAAGCCGATGGAAGCATGTCGGTGCCGCAAACATAGAGGACGAAAGCTCAAGTTCGGAACCCCTTCCAGAAGAAAACACCGAAGAGCAGGAAGAAGAGGATACGGAAGCCGTAATGCCGGAAGAAACGGACGAAAAGCCTGAGGAAGAAGATAAAGCGGAATCCGAAGAAGAAGAAAAGGAAGAAAAAGAAGAGGAAACCGAAGAACCCGAGGAAGAAAAGGAAGAGCCCGAAGCTGAAAAGGAGCCTGAGGAACAGTTTGAAGAGATAGAAAAGCTCGGTACGGGCGGATGGACCGTAAATTCAAGCAGGTGGAAGCACATCGGCTCTGCAAACATAGAGGACAACAGCGCAAATTCAGAGAAGCTCGAAGTCGAACCTCCGGCAGACAGACCGGGTGAAGACGTTGTTTCCGAGGAAAACGTTGAGGATGAAAAGCCGCCTGTTGAAGAGCCTGAAACCGAAGAACCGCCGGTAGAAGAAACTCCGGTCGAAGAGCCTAAGGTTGAAGAACCTCCGGTCGAAGAAGAAAAGACACCTCCTTCTGACAAACCTGGCGAAAACGTGCTTTCAGAGGAAAACGTTGAGGAAGAAAAGCCTCATGCAGAGGAACCTCCCGTTGAAGAGCCGGAAAAAGAAGAGCCTCCAGTAGAAGAGCCGGAAATCGAGGAACCGACTCCCGAAGAGGAAATAGAATCGGACCTTCCGCCGCTTGAAGAGGAAAAGACACCTCCTTCTGACAGGCCGGGCGAAAACGTGCTTTCAGAGGAAAACGTTGAGGAAGAGAAGCCTCATGCAGAGGAACCGAAGATTGAGGAACCCGAAGACATTGAGGAGCCGGACGTACAGGACCTTCCAGAAGACGAAACGCCGGTCGAAGAAGAAAAGGAAAAGGATCCTCCTCTCGATAAGCCGGGTGAAAGCGTACTTCCCGAAGAAAACGTGGAAAATGAAAAGCCTCATGCAGAAGAACCGAAGGTTGATGAACCTGAAGAAATAGACGAACCGGACGTACAGGACCTTCCGGAAGAGAAAACGCCTGTCGTCAAAGAAGAAAAGGAAAAGGAGCCTCCTAGAGACAGACCGGGCGAAAGCGTGCTTTCAGAGGAAAACGTCGAAAATGAAAAGCCTCGAACCGAAGAGCCGAAGGTTGAAAAGGAACCCGACCCGATCGATGAGCCGGAACTTCACGACCTTCCGGAAGAAGATGAACCCGAAACAGAGGAAGAACATCCGCTTTTGGAGCCCGACATCAAGGACCTTCCAGAAGACGAACCTACTGTCCCCGAAGAAAGCGATGAGCATGAGGAAGCAGTCGAAGAAGATGAACTTCCTGAATTCGGAGAAAAGGAACCTGAGGATGACGGACCTGTCGAAGAGGTTCTCGTAAATGACGAAGCTCCCGAACTCGACGGTGAAAAGACCGATGAACCTACGTATGAGGAAAGGCTTACGGATGATGAACTTCCCGAAACCGATGAAGTGAAACCGGATGAAACTCCGGAGGAAGAGGACGTATCCGACGAAGGAATTCCTGATGCAGAGACCGACGTCAAGGCAGAAACCCAGGTACCGGAATCAACAGAAGAACAGACTGCCCCTACCGAAGAAACCGTAGAAGAACCTGAAACGATTCCTGAGGAAAACGCAGCCGAAGAATCAGTCGATGACGAAATTCCCGATGCAGAAATTCCTGAAGAGGAATCTTCTGAAACCGATGATATTCCGGCGGAAGACGAAGGACTCGGAGAAGAATCGATTGACGACGGAATCCCGGATGAAGAGTCGATTGATGACGGAATCCCGGATGAAGAAGCCGTTGAACCGGAAGTTCCTGAGGATGAAGGCACGAACGTCGAAGAATCCGTGGACGATGAAATTCCAGAGGCTGACATTCCCGAAACGGAAACGGAAAAAACTGAACCGGAAACTGAAAGTCCGGAGGATGACCGAACGGAACCGCCTGTCCCTGATGAAAGCGAAGGCGAAGACGATTATTACGGCAGCGACGAAGATGAAGGGGAAAAGGAAATCGGTTTCGACGTAAACGACCCGAACCGTGCAGACCAGTACGGAATAACCCTGCTAATGAAGGCTGCAAAAGCCGGAAACGACTGGGACGTAACGAACCTTCTGGAGCGTGGTGCCGACGTACAGCTCAGGGACAGCGACGGATGGACTGCACTCATGTATGCCGTAAGGTATCAGAGCAACATGAGCATAGTAAGGAAGCTGCTTGATGCGGGAGCCTACACGAGGGTAAGGAACATCCACAACGCCACTCCTCTGCTCCTTGCCGCAGACTATACGCAGAATCCGCAGATTCTTTCCGCACTGCTTGAAAACAGGTCGCCGAACGAAGAAGAGGTATTCAAGGCCTTCGTACTGTGCATAACCAGTTCTGCTGGTTCCGACCACATCAAGGCGGCGAAGATGAAGCTGTTCATCGACAGGGGTATTTCCGTCAACAGGGAATGGAAGGGAAGATCTCCTTTGGCCTATGCCTGCGAATACACGAATTCAATGGAAGTCGTAAAGCTCCTGATTGAAAACGGTGCCGATCCGACTTCCGTAGATGCAGACGGAAAGACGGCCCTGGATTATGCACTTGCAAATCCAAAGCTGAATGGCGATGAAGCAAGGAAACTTCTGTCCGTAAAATGAAGGAAAATCTTTCGGGACAACACAAAAAACATGCGTAAGGAATGACATAGATGAGAATCACAGGCGGAAAACTGAAAGGAAGGACGACCGAAGTCCCAGGCGGAAAAATGGCCATAAGGCCCGCAATGGACAGGATGAGGGAGTCAATATTCGACATAATCGGACCGGAACTTGCCGGAAAATCATTTCTGGACCTTTTCAGCGGCTCGGGAACGATTGCAATAGAGGCCGTTTCGCACGGTGCATCGGAAGTCTCTCTTTGTGAAATGGACAGGGCAAAGGCAAAGACCGTACTGAAGAACGTTTCCATGACCGAAAGCGTCGGAGTCAGGATAGACTGTCACTTCATGGCCGTAGAACTTTTCCTGAAGAGATGCAGGAAGACTTTCGACTACATATTCTTCGACCCGCCCTTCCCCTACAGATTCAGGCAGCAGCTCGTTGAAACCGTAGAATCGAGGAAACTGCTGAATGAAGGCGGAAAGCTCCTGATACACCACCCAAGCGAAGATCCCCTTCCGGAAAAGATAGGTACGCTGACCAGGATCGACCAGAGGATATACGGCCGTTCCATAGTCGATTTTTTCCAGAATCAGGGTGGAAAGGAAGCTGAAACGGAGGAAAAACTTAATAATCCGAAAGCGGATTGTTAACAATAACATCTGCAATTTCGCAGTAATTCCTTATGAAAAAATCAGCCTGCAAGCTCCTTTTTTTTAAGGAAATTTTGAATGATTCCGTATCAATCAGCGTTTTCTTGGAGATTTTGGATGTAAATTTCATTTAAAAATAAATTTTTTCGTCAAATTTGACGATAATCTATTGAATGTTACGCAAAATTCATTTTATTTTAATAATTAGAGGTTCTGATTAAATTATAAAGTGGATGCCGTAAGCTTCGTATTTCATGCCGAACGAAAGGGATAAAACATGGATGACAAGCTGAAAAAGGAAATAGAGGAAAAAAATGGAGCGGACGGATTCATAAAGGTTTCCGACCAACCGGTGAAAAACCTATCCGACCAGCAGAAGGTTGTCCTGAACAGAAAGGCCAACGAGCTTTTCAATCAGGGTAAAATCGAGATGGCCGAAAGGATTTTCATAACCACAGGCTATTCCGACGGACTGACCAGATGCGGCGACGTGCATTTAGAAAAACATGAAGAAATGAAGGCCCTGAAGCTTTATCTGCTCGCACACAACAAACGAAAATCGGAGCCTTTAACTGAAAAGTTAGCAGGAATAATATCTATATTAATAAAAGATGGAGTTTAAAATGGCAGTTTCTGAAAAAAATGAAAAATACCTGTTTGAAGATAATTCCCAGCCTATAATCGAACCGAAAACGGAAGACGGAATTGCAAACGAAATTTCGGAGCTTTCAAAGAAAGGATACGGGCTCCTCAAGGAAAATAAAACCGAAGAGGCAAAGGACGCCTTCAAGCAGATTCTCAGCATTGAAGACAACAACAACTATGCTCTCGTCGGACTCGGTGACTGTGAGAGGAAAAAGGGCAACATAAACACTGCCGTCGAATACTACACCAAGTGCCTTTCATTCCATCCGGGCAACAATTACGCGCTGTTCGGTCTGGCAGACTGCTACAAGGCGCTCAATCAGTACCACAAGGCCATAGACATCTGGGAGGAATACCTGGTCCACGACGACAGGAACATAACGGTCCTCACCAGGGTTGCAGACGCATACAGGAAAATCCGGGATTTCAAGCAGTCGAAGAAGCTTTACCTTCAGGTCCTTGACATGGAGGAAAACAACGCCTATGCACTCATCGGCCTGGGACACCTCCACTACGACTTCAAGGAATACAAGGACGCCCTCTTCTACTGGACACGCATGCTGGACGTAAATCCGCAGAACGTAGACATCCGCGTACTTACATCGATTGGAAACTGCCACAGAAAGCTCAAGACCTTCGACAAGGGACTCATCTACTTTGAAAAGGCCCTGGAAAAGGACCCGGACAACTTCTATGCGCTGTTCGGTCTTGCCGACTGTTACCGCGGACTCAACCAGCAGTTCCGTTCAATAGAGTACTGGAACAAGATTCTTGAGCAGGATCCGAAGAACAAGGTCATCCTTACACGTGCCGGCGATGCATACAGGAACATGGGCGACTACAACACAGCAACGGAATACTACAACCGGGCCATGGACATCGACTTCGACATCTATGCAGCACTCGGTCTTGCACTCATCTGCAAGGGTAAGGGAAAATATGACGAGGCAATCGATCACCTTGAAAAGCTCATCCGTGACGACGAAAAGAACTACAGGCTCTACATCGATCTCGCAGACTGCTACCTCAGGAAGAACGACAGGAAGAAGGCAATCGAAGTACTTCAGACATTCCAGAAGAAGGGCGTAAAGTCTCAGGCCGTCAACGACATGCTTGATAAGCTTCAGTCAGACAGGCCAATCCACTGATTTTAAGGTCCGCCCAATCATGGATAAGATAACGCTTTCAGGAATGTTCCCCCAGGAAATCTGTCAGGCACTGGGACTCAAGCAGGGGTTCCGCGGCAGGCAGATTTTCCAGTGGATATCAAAGGGAACCGACGATTTCAACCTGATGACAAACCTCGACAGGCAGACCAGGGAACTCCTTTCCGAAAAATCACAGGTATACTCATCACGAGTCTCAAAGGTGCTGAAGGATCCGGACGGGACCATCAAGCTTCAGATAAAGCTGCGCGACGGAAGGGCCATTGAAACGGTCCTCTTGACCGACCGAGAGGGACGGAAGACTGCATGCGTAAGCTGTCAGGCCGGATGCGCCATGGGATGTGCATTCTGCAAGACCGGTACGCTCGGACTTGGACGAAACCTTGACGCAGGCGAAATAGTCGAAGAATTCCTCTATCTGGAAAAGGAAGCCGGAACTCTTGACAACATCGTTTTCATGGGAATGGGCGAACCCATGCAGAATCTCGAAGCGATAAGGAAATCCGTGGAGATACTTTCATCGCAGGACGGACGCAAGCTGGGAACAAGGCGCATAACGGTAAGCACCTGCGGACTCACCAGGGGGATATACGACCTTGCAGACAACGGACCGAAAGTAAGGCTTGCCGTATCTCTAACTACGGCTGATCCGGAACTCAGGGAAACGTTGATGCCCGTTACAAGGGGAAATCCACTTCCTGAACTCAGGGAAGCGATAAGATACTACATCGAAAAAAGCGGAAAGCGCGTCACCCTAGAAGCTGCACTTCTGAGCGGAAAAAACACCGGACCAGAAAGTGCAGAAAGGATGATAGAATTCGCACGCGGTCTGGACGTATACATAAACCTGATACCGTGGAATCCTGTCGACGGACTTCCCTTCACGTCTCCAAGTGCACAGGAATGCCGGGATTTCGTTTCAAGGCTTGAAAAGGCAGGATTGAACGTAAGCATGAGGACCAGAAGGGGAACCACCATCGGAGGTGCATGCGGACAGCTTGGAAAATCATCCGGGGACGAAGGATGATAAAGGCTGATTGAAACGAAGTATGAATAAAAACAATATTTTAAGACTTATTCAATAAATTAATTAAATTCAACATATTAAGATTTATTCAATACAAAACACTTATTTTCTTTTCTTTTTAAGATTATTTAAATCATTTTTTTTCATGTATTGTGAAAATCACCTTGCATAATTTTTAACCTGCCATTATAATGAAAGGGTATCAAAAATTTACGAGGTACGAGATGCAGAAGAAGATATATGTCGCTGGCATGGATGATGACGGAACTGCCGGTAAAGTTGACGCCGCCGTTAAGGCTGTGGCTGGAGTAACATCCGTAGTTTCTACGGCCGCAAAATGTCAGGTATGCGTTGATTTTGACGAAGGGACTGCAGGCATTGAAGAAGCAATCGATGCTGCAATCTCAGCCGCCGGAGTAACGGTACTCGGTTAATCCTTATCCACACCAAAATGGGCGCTCCATCGGATCTGTCTAATGGGGCGTTCGCTTCATATATCGTTCTAAAATCTTAAAAAAATATGAAAATAACAATACTTGATGGTAATGCACTTAATCCCGGAGACCTTTCATGGGAACCGCTCAAGGAAATCGGCGAACTTGTTTTCTACCCGCGTTCAAATCCAGATGAAATCATAGAAAGAATCGGCGACAGCGATGCAGTACTTCTGAACAAAATCAACATAACGGAAGAAATACTCGGTGCCTGTCCAAAACTCAAGTACATCGGAGTTCAGGCGACCGGATACAACGTCATAGACCTGGATGCATGCAGGAGGCACGGAGTTACGGTAACGAACGTCCCTTCCTACAGCACGTCAGGAGTGGCACAGCTGACATTCGCCTACATAAGCGAATTTGCATGCGGTACGGCCCTTCACTCTTCAAGCGTAATGTCCGGCGACTGGTGCAAATCCCCGGACTTCTGCTACTGGAAAAAACCGCTATTGGAACTGGATGGAAAGACTCTCGGAATCTTCGGTTACGGAAGCATCGGTTCAAGGGTCGCAAAAATCGGAAAGGCTTACGGAATGAAAATCATCGCCTGCACCCGGACACCAAAGGAAGAAATCGAAAATCCGGTTGACTTTGAAACTCTCATGTCTGAATCCGACTTCATCACCCTGCACGCACCGCTTACGGACAGCACCAGGGGCATAATCAACGCACGGTCGCTCGGACTCATGAAAAAATCCGCATACCTCATAAACACTGCACGTGGTCCGCTTGTAAACGAAAGCGACGTAAGGGCGGCACTGGAAAACGGAACCATTTCAGGATACGCATGCGACGTTGTAAGCGAAGAACCGATGAAAAACGACAATCCCCTTCTTGGAGCACCAAACTGCCTGATTACGCCTCACATTGCATGGGCAGCAACGGAAACGAGGCAGAGACTTCTGGATGCTGTCGTTGACAACCTCAAGTCATACCTTGGCGGCAACCCGAAAAACGTAGTAAGCTGAACACAAAACTGACATTATTCCGCATTTCTCTTGAACAAGCATTTGATTGAGCGTATAATAGAAGGGTTCTTTTAGTATATTGATTCGTGCTGGACATGGATCGATGAATCTTTATGAACGGGTCACTGAAAAGAGACATTCCTTTTAGGCGCCCCATAAAAAACGTTATAAAATGACCGAGGTAAGAGAAAATGGGAAAGACAATCGCACAGAAAATATTTGACGCCCATATGGTTGACAGGCCTTTCGAGGGAACGAACATCCTTAAGCTCGACCGTGTTTTCTGTCATGAAATCACCACGCCGATTGCAATCAACGACCTTGTCGACAGAAAGATGGACAGGGTTTTCGACAGCACGAAAATCAAGGCGGTAATCGACCATGTAAGTCCTGCAAAGGATTCAAAATGTGCAATGCAGGAAAAGATTCTCCGCGACTGGGCAAGACGCAACGACATAAAGGATTTCTTCGACATCGGACAGAACGGCGTATGCCATGCAATCTTCCCGGAAAAGGGTTTTGTCCGTCCGGGATTTACGGTAATCATGGGTGACAGCCACACATGTACGCACGGAGCTTTCGGAGCTTTTGCAGCCGGAGTCGGAACCACGGACCTTGAAGTCGGAATCTTGAAGGGTGTCTGCTCTTTCCGCGAGCCTAAGGCAATGAAGTTCGTACTCAACGGAAAACTCAAGGAAGGCGTTTATGCAAAGGACGTTATCCTCTATATAATCGGACAGATCGGTGTGAACGGCGCAACAAACTGCGTCATGGAATTCACCGGTCCGGTCGTCGATTCATTCACCATGGAGGAGCGCATGACACTCTGCAACATGGCGATTGAGGCAGGCGGAACAAGCGGAATCTGTTTCCCTGACATGCAGACGGTCGAATACCTCTGGCCTTTCATCAAGGACGAGTTTGCAAGCAAGGAAGACGCGCTCAAGGAATACTCAAAATGGGTGGACGACCCGGATGCAGAATACGAGAAGGTCTACACTTTCGATTTGAGCGGACTGGAGCCTGTATGCACGGTAAACTATAAGCCAGACCAGATCAAGAAGATTTCCGAAATGAAGGGAACCAAGGTTGATCAGGTTTACATCGGTTCATGTACGAACGGAAGGCTCAGCGACCTGCGCATTGCCGCCCAGATTCTTAAGGGACACCGCATTGCAGACGGAGTGAGGGGAATCGTATCTCCTGCAACGCCGAAAGTCTACAGGGATGCACTTTCCGAGGGACTCATCGACATCTTCATGGATGCCGGTTTCTGCGTTACAAACCCGACCTGCGGAGCCTGTCTTGGAATGAGCAACGGAGTTCTT
>CACYBG010000135.1 GCA_902772605.1 uncultured Spirochaetaceae bacterium | reverse complement strand
GTTCCACTTAGCGACATTGCGGAAGGAATGTGCATCGGTGGTGACAGATTTTACAACCGGGAAGGAGTGCTGCCTAAAAAATCAGGACGGACTTACACTGAATGTGACATAGACACCTTGAACAAAAAGTCCCGCGGTGCAAAACGTCTGGTTTTTTCCAACGACGGTTACATCTATTATACGGAAGACCATTATGAAACTTTTGAAGAGCTTCCGGGGAGTGGTTGGCTTGGAACTGCTTATTGATTTGGGAAAGGTTGCGACTAAATCCGACCTGCACGAACTTTTGAAGGAAAGCCTGCATTTTCCGGAGCACTATGGATGCAATCTGGATGCACTTTTTGATTTATTGACCGAGCCGCACGAAATGTGGGACTTAACATTTAAAAATACGGCATCCGCAAAAGCCTCCCTGGGAGATTATTTCGACCGTTTCCGGGAGACAGTTTTGGATGCTGAAGATGAAATTGCATGCATAAAATCGACGTGGCTTGGCTGACCGTCCTGCGATTTTGCTTACTCTGTCGTTGCCATGTCTTCCATGAACTGTGAGAAATCCGGGAGTGTTAATCCGCCCCAGCTTGCATCTTCTGTTGAACTTGTCGTGCTTGGGACGGAAAGTACTCCGCCGAAATCAAGTCCAGACAAATCCAATCCGCTCAAATCGGCATCGTTTCCGAATTTCAGTTCGTCATCCAGACCCAAATCGTTGGTGTAATCCATGTCGCTTGAGTCGATATTGGTCCAGAGGTTTGAATCGTCCTGTGAAATCGGCGTGGTGGAAAGGTCGAAGCGCTTCTGCAAATCTTCCATTTTTTCGGTATCTTCAGCCGTCCATCCGGATGACTTTGTGATTTTCGGATATTTTTTGATGAAAGCATCGTAATCGGCCTTCAACTGCGGAACACGCTCTTCGTTTGCATTGTTTTCTGCAATTTTTACGATGTTTTCCAGCTCAGTAAAAAAAGTTTCCTTATCGTTTGATGATGATTTTGAGCATGCGGAAAGTCCCAAAACAAGACCTGCAATCAAAACGGCGGCTTTTATCTTTTTCATGGTTGTTCTCCAAATAAATAGTGGCAATCCCTAAAAACTCATTTTTCGAATTGATGTTTTTATAGATTCCATATTTTTAAATTTATGTTTGAAATGTGAGTCGAGTCACAAAATCAACTTTATCTACATCTAAGGTATAAAAAAAATCGTCTGTCGTCAATTTAAAAAAGTGTTAGTGCGGATAATAATGAAATATATCCCGTGTTTCTTAGAATTTTACGCATATTGATGTATAATGGACTTGGAGCAAATTACGCGATATGTCGAACGAAAATGATGATTTTTATGAAGGTACATGCGGATATTTTGAAGGTCAAAAAAATCTGGAAGAGATGACGCTGATTCCTGATGAGTCGGAGCTCCTGAATCTGTTCCATACTGATGGTGACAGATTTAGGTCCGATTTTAAATGTTCTGCACAGGAATTTGTCTATGGAGGACTTTTGGAGTCTGGATGGAGGCGATCCGGGAATATTTTTTACAGGGAAAACTGTCCCCAATGCAAAAAGTGTTTGGGTATCAGATTGTATGTGGACAGATTTACACCGTCAAAGAGTCAAAGGAAAAGCGTTCGTAAAAATGCCGATTTGGAGCTGACGTTAAGTTCTGTACCCGAAGATTTGGTTACAGATGAAAAGGTACAGTTGATGAAAAAATACGACAGACGGCATAAAAAGGGTACAGATGAATCGGATGAAGATGTCAGGTACAGTCTGCTTTGGCTCAACGGAATAAAAAACGGGAAAAAGCAGTACAGCGGAACTTTCAACATGGATTATCGGCTGAACGGGAAACTTATTGCCGTTGGAGTTGTTGATAAGGGAGAGGGGGCACTGTCATCGAATTATTTTTATTACGACATTTCGGATGACAGTTTGAAAAGGAGTCTGGGTGTTTTCAGCGTGATTCAGGAAATTGAAGCGTGCAGGGGAAATCTTTTTGACGGTGCGTTGAAATCCGACCTGTATTATCTGGGATACTATATTGCCGACTGCAAGAAAATGAACTATAAAATCCAATATCGGCCGAATCAGCTTTTGATTGACGGAGTTTGGACGGATAGTGAAAAACTGGAGGATTCTATTGATGAAATGCGGTAAAAAATCACTCTGTCTTTTGTTTTTTGCATTTTTCTCGATTTTTGTTTTTGCCGATGAGATAACGCTCCTGTCGTTCAATATTGCCCACAACAGCGCATACAAAAAGGAGCACAGGGATGAGTGGATTTCACAGATTTCCGAAATAATCCATGACAATTCAGCTGACATCGTTTTGCTCCAGGAAGTGCCGATTGAACTGAAGCGTGGATTCATCAAAAAACTCTATGGCGATGTCGAACTGCATTTCAAGACTCCCGAAAAACGCACGATTCTGAACGAGCTGTCTGAAAAAATCGGGCAGGGATGGGCTTTTTGTTCCACAGCCGAATATCTTCTGCACGACGGCGTAAACATCGATGGTGTGAGCATTTCCGGTGGGGACATGAGCCAGAACAATGCGGTCTTTTATGATTCCAACAGATTTTCGGTCGAAGATTTGGCCGATGAATTGGGCTTTACTGATTTTCCGAACGGCGATTATCTTTTCAATAAGAACTCGGTTCAGGTGCTTCGGTTTACGGAAATCGACACGGGTAAAAGCTTTATAATCGTGAACGTACATTTGCAGTCGAAAAACTCAATCGAAAAAAGGAACGCGGATCTGGAAAATCTGTCCGACATGCTGCTGAACGAATTTGGCGGTGAGCTGACAGATGAACCGATTGCAGTCGGGGGAGATTTCAACACGAAAAGGGTAGAGTTTGATGATGTCGGATTTTTGATGTATTTCATAGACGGAAAATCAAGCCCGAAGACGACACTTTCAACCAGTGCCGAAAAATTCAAGTATGCAAATGATTTCGACCATTTCGTTTACAATCAGGCCATGAAATCGATTTTGACGAAAGATATGTCCCGTGCGAAACTTGGCGATTCAGGAACGAATCTGGAAAAGGTAAAGACCGTCGTTATTTTCGGCAAGAAATTCAAGTCATCGAAAGAACTTCGCGAGCGGCTTTCCGACCATGTTCCAATCATCATGTCGTTCGATTTTGACAGGGCAAGGTAAAAGGAACGTCGATTTTACGGTTTACGTTCGTTTTATCGCCTCGTTTTTTCGACTACTGATTGGTAACCGTTGAAAAATGCTAACTATCGTTAGTTGAGTGCGAAATTTTGTTTTTTCCAAGAAATCGATAAGAACAAAAAAATTCGTTGTGCAGATATGGCTGAACGGCTGCTGCATGTAACCTTTGGAATACCCCTTCATTTTATTTTATATTTTCTATATAATTGAAAAGAGTTTTAAATTTCTTTCTGGAATTGGAAAGTTTTAAGGGGTAATGGATTATGAAAAAACTTTTAATTACAGCCGTCTTGTTAACTGGAATTTTCTTTGGTTCTGTTGCGGTGGCGGAAGGTCGGAAGGATGCCGCTAATGTAACGGAAAGCTCCGAATCAATAGAATCAATAAATGAAGGAGAAAAGGAAACTGCTCCTGAACAGTCTGCTGAACCGCAGGAAAGTTCTGCATCCAATGAAAGTGTCGAGCAGAAAAAGGAGGAAGAGACTGTCGTTCAGCCGGCAAAAACTGAAGAAACCGTAAAGCAGCAGGAAAAGACGGAGGCTCAGGTTGAACAGTCGGAACCCGTTGAAGAAGAAACTGAAGAAGAACAGTCAACCGCTGGCGTTAAGAAATGCTCATCGCTTTCTGCAGCATGTCGCACTGCAAATTTCAATATGACAGCTCCTAAGAATTTTGCAATTTACAAACCGACAGAATATGCAGCCGTAACTGGACGCCGTGTTGATGTGCTTTACGTCAATTCCAAAAACAAGGAAGAACAATTTACCGTCCGAAAGGGATTGGGAAATATGGATGTAACCGAGGATAAGGAAAATTATCCTATCGTGCAGTTCATGAATGATTCCGGGATTTTGCTTTTGGTCAAGGGAACCGATGCAGATTTGTACAAGGTTGCTTCCTGGATGAGCGGCGATTATGCATACTCATTTGAATCAAACGTCGGATTTCCTAAAGAAGTTTTGATGGCGCTGGTTCAGGAACTTTATTAAACCGATTCGGATTTTTAATTTAGAATGTCATTTCAATTGCAGGATTGGAATGGCATTTTTTTATGGAGGATGACCCATGGAATATCACGTTGGAAAAAACGGTTCGGATGAAAATTGCGGTTCTATTGATTTTCCGTTTTTGACGATTCAACATGCCGCTGATTTGGCTCGTGCGGGTGACAGCGTTATTGTCCATGAAGGTGAGTATCGGGAGCAAGTCAATCCGAAAAATGGCGGAAAAGAGTTTGCGCGGATTTTATACCGGGCTTTTGATGGTGACAGGGTTGTAATCAAGGG
>CACYBG010000134.1 GCA_902772605.1 uncultured Spirochaetaceae bacterium | reverse complement strand
ATTCAAGGGCATATTCCGAGCGGAGGATACGTCTTCACGTCCATTCCTACACACAGGCGATTCGGACGACGGAATCCACTGGAACATACAGAGGGAAAAAATCCACATGCATGATCCGGACGGAAAGCCTCACGACCCTTTTTACGCCTACGATCCGCGCTGCGTAGAGATTGACGGAACATGGTACATACTCTGGTGCGGAGACTTCGACGGTGCTTCGATCGGGGTGGCATGCACAAGGGACTTCAAGGATTTCACCAGGCTGGAAAATCCGTTTCTTCCGTTCAACAGGAATGCAGTGCTTTTTCCGAAGAAAATAGACGGTAAGTTCGTCATGCTTTCAAGGCCGTCTGATTCGGGACACACGCCGTTCGGAGACATTCTTCTTTCACGGTCACCCGACATGAAATATTGGGGCGAACACAGGCTTGTAATGCAGAAAGGCGGAAAAGGATGGTGGCAGGGCGTAAAAATCGGATGCGGACCTGCTCCAATCGAAATAAGCTATGACGGTCCAGATGGAAAAAACGAACTCGGATGGCTCATGTTCTACCACGGGGTATCATCGACCTGCAACGGATTCGTCTATTCGTTTTCCGCTGCAATATTGGACCATGAAATACCTTCCATAGTTCGACACCGTTGTGGAGACTACATGCTCACTCCTGAAATGCCTTATGAAACGACCGGATTCGTGGACAACGTGTGTTTCCCGGTAGCCGCACTGACTGATGAAAAGGACGGGAAAATCGCAATCTACTACGGATGTGCCGATACGGTCGTCGGTCTCTGCTTCACGACAGTCGATGAATGCGTAAAATTCATACTGGAGCACGATGAAAAGGGAGAATGGGACGAAGACGAAGGAAAGTTCTGACGTAAAAATCCGGAAACGTCTCAAAAAACGATTACTGACGTTCCCGGATTCCTGAATTGCAACTCAATCAAACGGACTCAACGTCTTCCGAATGCCTCAAGGTTTGCAAGTCCGCGCTTAAACTGAGGGATTCTTGCACAGGCCGTAGTGTTCATCGGGCTTGTCTCACCCCTCTGGAGGAAATGGTATGCAACGCCTGCAATCATCGCACCGTTGTCACCGCAAAGTTTGAGCGGCGGGAAAATGCATTTGAGTTCGGAATGTTCTGCAAGCATTGCACGGAGCCTTGAATTTGCCGCAACTCCGCCGCCAGCTACGACGGTCTTTATCCCCGTATCCTCGACTGCACGAAGGAGTCTGGAAACCAAAGTCCTGCAGGCAGTTTCCTGAAAAGAAGCCGCTATGTTTGCAACGCTGTTTTCAAAACCCTTGTTGAGGAATGAAGATGCCTGATGTATGACTGCCGTTTTCAATCCGCTGAACGAAACGTCGTAACGGTGGTCTCCCTTATCCATCTTCGGGACAGGGAATGAAAATGCAGCAGGATTTCCCTCTTTTGCAAGGGAATCGATTATCACGCCACCCGGATATCCAAGGTCGTAGAATTTTGCGACCTTATCGAATGCTTCGCCAACGCTGTCGTCTATGGTCGTCCCCAGAACCTCCAGACTGTCGAATCCGTCGACACGGGCGATTATCGTGTGTCCGCCGCTTACCAGAAGACCGATGTAGGGATATTCGATTTCATTGACCAGATGTGCAGCGTAAATGTGTCCGAGCATGTGGTTTACCGCAATGAAGGGTTTTCCGGCCGACCAGGCAAGGGTCTTACCGAAAGAAAGTCCTACCAAAAGCGAGCCCATGAGTCCCGGACGGTTTGTTGCCGCAACGGCATCGACTTCATCAAGGCTCATGGATGCTTCTTCAAGAGCCTGCCTTACGACGGGAAGAATCCACTCCGCATGTTTACGGCTGGCGATTTCAGGCACCACTCCCTTGTAAATCTGATGGAAAGGAATCTGAGTCGCCACCACATTGCTGATTATCCTGTGTCCGTCCTCGACTATTGCACAGGCCGTTTCATCACAGGAACTTTCTATTCCCAAAACTTTCATTCTATCGCACTCCAAGACGGAAGCCCGGATGAAAAGTCCTCCGTGCCCCGAAAAATTTAAAGGCAAGCCCCATAAGGCACAAGCGCCGCAAGCAGATTTTTAAGGACTGCAATTCCCATCTATCCGGGAACCTCACATTACGCCCAATGCAGAAGGAGTCGTCAATACGTACCCCTTTTTCACCAGCTCAGGTCCGACTTCTGAAAGCAGGTCGGGAAGTATTCCGACGGACTTATCGACATGACCGATTATCACGGCATATCCATCCCGATTTGCAACCGCAAGACCCTTTTTCAGCTCGGAAAGCATGCTGTTCCTGTCGATTACGTTGTCAAGGAAAGGGGCAAAACGCGCAATGTATTTCATCCCCCTGCTTCTTGACGCTTCCTGTACCGCACTTACCGACGTGGTCCTTGAATCAAGGAAATACACTTCCTCGTCTTCCGCAACGGAAAGCACTGCATCCATCATCAGACGGCTTTCGGTGATAAGGGACCCCTCGTGGTTGTTCATCCCCTTCACGCCCTTACCGATTTCAGACAGATTTCCCCTTACGGTCTCGGAAACGGTTTCATAATCCATTTCAGGAAGTATGGCACCAGGTCCCGGATCCGGAGTCTTACCGCTGGAATAATCGTGCGCCTGCATGGGTTGATGGAGGATAAGCTCCTTTCCGCCCCTGACGACTGCATCCGCACACTCCCTTGTCTTCGGAAGCTTCGGAAGTACGGCAATCGTCAACGGAAAAGGGAGTTCTGCATATCGCCTTACGTTTTCCACGTTCTGTCCGCCGTCGTCAATCACGAAACAGATTTTTGCACCGTTTTTTGCATCCGGAAAAGAATAGGCCGTTTCTTCAGATTCACCCGATTTTTTTTCTTCCTTATCATCGGTCTCAATCGGTAAATCGGGACTGACATCTTCTTCCGGTACAAGCTCATAAACGGGTTCGTCCTTTCCGCTTGATTTATCCTCGGGCTTCGGAGTTTCCCCTGTTCCGCCTTTCTTTTCGGAATCCCGATTTTCAGGCTTGACGGCATTGGAATCAGGAACCTCGACAAAGGGCCCCTGTTCCACCTCCGTTTTTCCCGAATCCTTCATAAAGAAGAAATACGTAAAGGCCATGACTGCGGCACAGGCCAGGACGATGACTAAAGTCGCACATACGACTCCCTTCAGATTCTTCCTGACCTTCGCTTTCTTCCTTGGTGCAGGGGAACGCCTTTGCGTCCTTGCAGGCTTCGACTTCCCCGTATTTTTTTTACCTGACGTTTTTTTTGATTGTGCCACTTTCAGTCTGCCAGACATGCATCCAATTCAGCCGAAATGGCCTTCTTGTCAAGTTTCTGACCGATGATGCAGAGCTTTATCATGCGGTCGCCGACCTTATCGTCCCATTCGTCAAGGATGCGCGGATTCTGATCGAGAATCTCCTTTCTTTCACCCGACGGGAGGGAAGCAATCCACTGACCGCTTGGTCCGGCCTGAATCTGGCGACCTGACGTTTCAAACACCCAGGCCATATCCGGTTCATCTCCGAACCACATGAGTCCCTTGCAGCGGATGATGTTCTTCGGCCAACGGTTTGCATAGTCATCAAGCTTCTGGCGGTCGAATGGAACGCGGCGGTAATATATGAAGGTTCCGATTCCATATTCATCCTCGGATTCACCCTCGTGCTTATGTTCATGATGGTGGTGATGTCCATGCTCATCGTGATGATGGTGCTCATGTTCATCGTCATCATCATCATCATCGTGGTGGTGGTGCTCGTGTCCGTCGTGATCGTCATCGTGGTGGTGATGTTCATCGTGGTCATCATCATCATCGTCATCATCGACTTCACCCTCTTCAAGCTGCTTGCACCATCCTGCGCTTGCATAAACCGACTCAAAGTCAAAGCTTGAGGTTGCAAGGATTTCGCCCACATCAACCTTTCCGTGGTCAGTCTCAATGATTTTTACGCCCGGATGAAGGACTTCGATTACCTTGCGAACCTTCTTGAATTCATCTTCAGTGACAAGATCCTTCTTGTTGATTACGAGAGTCGAACAGAATTCAATCTGCTGAACCAGAAGCGACTCGATGTCTTCCTCGTCCCTTTTGCCAAGAAGCTTGTCTCCGCCTGCAAATTCATCCACAAGGCGGGCTGCATCGACGACACCGACCACGTTGTCCAGCTTTCCGTTCCTTATCAGCTCAAGTTCCTGGGCAATCGGCATTGGTTCGCATACGCCGGAAGCCTCAATCATTATGTAATCATACTTTCCGCCTGCAATGATTTTTTCAATGTTCTCTGCAAGCGCACTCTTCAACGTACAGCAGATGCATCCGTTGGTAAGCGGTACGATGTCGCTCGTATCGGTGATTTTTGCACCGTCGGCAATCAGTTTTGCATCGACATTCACTTCACCGATGTCGTTTACGATTACGGCAACCTTGTATCCCTTCTGATTGCTCAGAACCTGATTCAAAAGTGTCGTCTTTCCTGCTCCAAGATACCCGCACAAAAGTGTCATAGGCGTTATTTTTTTGGCCATATCAGAACCTCGCTTAAAATCCATTAAGCCGGAACGGAAACATCCCAACTGACGCTGAAATTTTTCGAAAATCCGGCAAGAAAAATATAATGAATTTTGAATTAAAAGGCTACCGAAATCCGGCCAATTCTAGAAACTCATACCTCCAATCCTGAAAATATCTCCAAAATCTTCATTTTGTCTGAAAAAAATTCGAATTTGAAAATACAATCATCTCGCTGACAGAAAACGCCGATAATGCAAATAAGGAAAAGACGTCATTTATAAAACAGCATCCTTTTGCCTGTTTCGTGCAGCAAAAGAATCATCGTGCAAAGGGGGATTTTCATGGCAGCAAAGAAAAACGGCGTTAAGCTTGCAACGCGAATCATTTTGATTACCGCACTGGTTGTACTGGGTATGAACACCATCCAGACCATAGCCGTAAACGGAATCTCAAAGTCGAGCGTAACTGCAACCTACGAAGAAGAATGCGGATTCATAACGGAAACATACACCGAGCTTCTTTCCAACAAGATAACCGAATACTACACCCTGCTTGAGGTCTACACGCACTCGGACATAGTTGCAACCGAAGACCCCGCCCAAATCGTTGAATGGCTTCAGAACCACGCAGACATAAGGAGTCAGAATTTCGATTACGTTGCTTTCGTCGATTTGGAAGGAAATTTCAATTCCGACATCCGCACCAACACTACGGTAACCGATCGCTCATATTACATCGACATCGTCAAGAACGGAATGGACAAGACCATGGACAATCCAGTGGCATCCAAGGTTTCCGGAAAATCGATAGTACACATCTGCAAGGCCGCAAAATCAAACGGAAAGACCATAGGATTTTTCACCGGAATAGTTTCTCTCGATTCAATCAACGCGATCGTAAAGAGCGCAAAGGTCGGAAATACCGGAACGATAAAGCTTTTTTCAGGCGACAACGCAATCATAGCCTCATCCGCAACCCAGGAAGAAGCCGAACGTGAGTCGCAGAAGGGAATGGTAGACAAGAAAATACAGTCCGCAATTGCAGAAGCCATGAAGAGCAAAAAACTCGGTTCACACTGGTCGGTAAGCGGAAACGGAGACAGGGGACTCCTTACGTACAAGGCGGTTCCGAACACGCCCAACTGGCTCATATTGACTTCACTTTCAGAAAAGGAAATCAACCGCTCGACGAATACGGTCACACGATTCCTTGTCATAGGTACGGTCGTATTTACGGCTGTCCTCGTCATACTGATAGCCATACTCCTGATTACCGCAATCAAGCCGCTTGCAATCGTCAAGGATACAATCCACGAAATAGCCGAAGGAAATGCCGATTTGACCAAAAGGATTCAGCTCAAGCACGTAAAAAACGACGAAATCGGAAAGGTCGTGGATGGATTCAACAGGTTTGCGGAAAAGCTTCAGGACATAGTGAAGAACATCAAGTCCTCAAAGGAAGAACTCATAAAGACGGGTCATGAACTCAACGTAAGCTCCGAAGAAACGGGAGGCGCAATCACCCGAATCATTGCAAACATCAGGACCATGGGCGATGAAATCTCAAGTCAGACAGGCTCCGTAGACCAGACGGCAGGTGCAGTCAAGCAGATAGCATCAAACATCGACGCACTAAACGAAATGATTGAAAACCAGACTTCATCGGTCGAACAGGCTTCAACTGCGGTCGAAGAGATGATAGGAAACATCAACTCGGTAAACGGCTCCGTAAACAAGATGTCCGATGCATTCGAAGACCTTGAAAAAAAGGCCGTTGCGGGCATACAGAAGCAGGAAGACGTAGACAACCTGATAAAGACCGTCGAACAGGAGTCACAGACGCTTCAGGAGGCAAACTCCGTCATTTCAAGCATTGCGGAACAGACAAACCTTCTGGCCATGAATGCGGCAATCGAGGCGGCCCACGCAGGAGAGGCGGGAAAGGGATTTTCAGTCGTTGCGGATGAAATCAGGAAGCTTTCGGAAACATCATCCCAGCAGTCAAAGACAATCGGAGACCAGCTCAAGAAGATTTCCGAAACAATCAGCCGCATAGTACAGGCTTCAACGGATGCAGGAACTTCCTTCAGCAACGTAACCGAAGGAATAAACAATACGACCTTCCTTGTCCGCGAAATCAAGAACGCAATGGTGGAACAGAGCGAAGGTTCAAAGCAGATTTCCCTTGCACTCAGCAACATGAACGACAGCACTACCGAAGTCCGAACGGCATCGCTTGAAATGTCCGAGGGAAACAAGGCCATACTCCAGGAAGTGAAGCTGCTCCAGTCCGTAACCACGACCATACGGAACGGAATGGATGAGATGTCCGAGGGTGCATCCAAAATCAATGAAACCGGCACCCTGCTTACAAGCCTCACGGAGCGGATGGAAGAGTCCATTTCAAAAATCGGAAACCAAATCGATGAATTCAACGTATAGTGTAAGTCTGAAGAAAAAGTAAAGGTCAATTTCGTGTCGATTGGTGCACAGTCATCAACCGGCACTTTTTTTAAAAGATTTCCCATGCCATGTTGAAAAAAAAATCCCTACCATATACAATGTTCAAATCATGATTAGAGCCAGCGGATCACAGATTATTGTTAAACTTTTGGAACTCCACGGAATAACGACCGTAGCAGGCATTCCCGGAGGATCTATACTTCCACTTTACGACGAGCTGAACAGAAGCTCCATCAGGCATGTACTTGTCAGACAGGAGCAGGCGGCAGGATTCATTGCACAGGGCATGTCAAGGACCACTGGAAAACCGGCGGTCTGCATGGCTACATCCGGACCGGGAGCGATGAACCTTTTGACTTCTGTTGCAGACGCAAGGTGCGATTCAGTCCCGATAATAGCAATAACGGGTCAGGTAAACGCATCATTGATTGGAACCGACGCATTTCAGGAAGCCGACACTTTCGGACTATCCTTCCCCATAACCAAGCATTCGATTATGGTAAAGGATCCGCTGGAACTTCTGGAAGCCATACCGCAGGCATTTTCAATTGCAGTAAGCGGACGTCCAGGACCGGTATTGATAGACATTCCGCGCGACGTTCAGACAAAGACCGTTGAATTTGAAAAATGGCCCGACATAAAGTCCATAGACGATTCAAAACATTCAGTGCTGGCAAAAAGATTTGCCACTCCGGAAGCGGAAATTCCGGGAACAATCGACTCAATGGCAGATGCACTGCTTTCATCGAAAAAGGCGGTCCTCTACCTTGGCGGCGGATGCAACACTCCGGGAGCGTCCTCTGCAATAAGGGATTTCCTTTCCATATATAATGCAGCAACAGTTTCCTCACTGATGGGAATCGGTGCAGTTTCACGCCTTGACGAAAACAATTTCGGAATGGTCGGAATGCACGGTTCATACGCGGCAAACCTCGCAATGCATGATGCAGACCTGGTCCTTGCTGCAGGAGTCCGATTTGACGACAGGGCGACGGGCGTAATCAGGGAATTCTGTCCGAATGCAAAAATTCTTCACATGGACATAGACGCGGCGGAAATCAACAAGATTCTTCCGGCATCGATTTCAGTGGTCGGAGATGCAGAAACGCTCTTCCCTCTTCTGAACGAAGCCGTTTCCAAAAAATCAAGCGACCCGAAATCAAGCGCCGAAGGAAAAGAAAGGGAACAGTGGCTTTCTTCACTCAGAAAGACATTCAGGGAAACCGAAAGTCTGGAATTGGGAAGGAATCCGTCGGTACCGAAAGATTCAATCAACCCGCGCAGATTCATCAAAGAAATTCCTGACATGGCGGAAAAGGCAGGATTGAAACCGGAGTCCATAATCGTCACCACGGATGTCGGTCAGCATCAGATGTGGACGGCCCAGTACTACCCCATTACCAGGGCAAGGCAGCTTTTGACCAGCGGCTCACTGGGAACCATGGGATTCGGACTTCCGACAGCTCTTGGAGCGGCCATTGCAAATCCAGACAAGCGGATCGTCTGTGTAAGCGGCGACGGAAGCATACTGATGAACGTCCAGGAATTTGCAACGCTTGCAGAAGAAAACCTTGACGTTACGGTTTTTGTCCTCCAGAACGGAAGCCTTGGAATGGTAAGGCAGCAGCAGCAGTATCTCTTCAACAGAAATTACAGCGCATCAGAGTTCAAGAAATCGCCGGATCTTCTGAACATTGCAAGGGGATTCGGAATCGATGCGATTGATGCAACCGTAGATCCGGACTGGAACAAAAAGGCTTTCACCCCGGGACCGCATTTCGTCCTGCTCAAAATCGACATGGAAGAAAACGTACTTCCTTTCGTTGCAGCCGGACATGCAAACATCGATCCGATACGCTGACGGTCCAAATTGAAGATAGTCTTTTACAGCAGCAGTTCGAATGTCTTTTCAGGGACGGATACGGTCATAAGCATCAGTCCCAGAAGGTCAGACTGCTTTGAAAGCCTGGCACGGGAATACCCTGAACACAGTTTTTCGGTCGTAACCCAGATGCCGGGCTCTTTTCTTTTGGACATAAGCGAAGGCTCAATCTCCTCAAAGGCCGAACAGGTTTCATACAGGCTCACGGATGCGGTTTCTGCAGTTGATTTTGCCGATGAAATCCTCAAGGAAAAACCCGATATTGCAATCGCAGCAACATTCTGGGCTCCTCCATACGACTGGATGGGTCTCAAGGACTCGCTGATTGCAGATGAACTCAGGAAACACGGGGTTGATGCAGTCTGTCCTTCATCAAGCTGCGAACTTACATGCTTCGACAAAAAGAATACCGCCGATTTCCTTGCCTCACACGGATTTCCCTGTCCACGCTCAATCTACGTTCATCATGAATATTTCTGGGCCGAAAGGGGAAACCGCGACCTCAT
>CACYBG010000133.1 GCA_902772605.1 uncultured Spirochaetaceae bacterium | reverse complement strand
GAAATCTTTTCAATGTCGCTGGACTGCTCGCTGATTCCGTTGCCGATTGAATCAACCTTTGAAACGGCTTCATCGATATACCTGATGTGGGAATTCATCTTTTCCTTTGTGAGCAGACTTGATTCGGTAAGGACCGTACATTCCTTCTGAAGGTTTCCGACGAGACTTCCCAAACTGGCAATGACGCTGTTGCAGCTTCTCGAAAGATTCTCAAGTTCCGTTCCGCCTGTCTCCGGGATTCGTGCAGTCAAATCGGCTTCCCCCATCGATATGGATTCCATGGCTTTGGAAGTCTTTTCAAGTGAACCGAAAAACACCCTGACCATGCCCCAGATTACAAGGCATCCTACAATCAGGAATGCAAGTGCAATTACGAAAATCTTAATCAGATCGACCTTCATCGATTCAACGAATTCACTGACGCTGAAATCGCATCCGACCATACCGACCGACTTGCCGCTTGAATTGATGATTCCCTGGTACGTACTGATTGTCCATCCCCAGTCTTCCTGCTTTTCAAGTCCCGAGTGGGTCTGGGTTCCCTTTTCCATGGCGATTATCGGGTTTTTGCCCCAGGACGACAAATCTTCTTCCGTACCCAAAGGAGAAAAATTTTCTTCATCGCTCGGGTCGCAGCTTCCATCGATGACGTACTTATATGTGTTTCCGAACTTGGCCATAGTATAAAGGTACTTGCATCCCGTCTTGTTCTTCAGGTCGAGCATCCAGAGCCTGAGCTCGTCATAATACGGGTCTTCTTCATCCATGACCTTCAGGAAAGCCTCGAACCTGTCTCCGTCTATGTGTTCAGAGAGAGTGCTGACTACGGGTGCACCCTGGGTTATGGCGAAATTTTCAGCAGTATTTACTATCATCCTTGAAGCAATGATGACTATTACGGCAAGAGCAACAAAAATATAGGCGCCGAAAACGACTATCATCTTGCTTTTCAATGATTTCAGCATATATGTTTCCCTCCGATTTTATTGAAAAGGCGATTTCTGCAAACCCGTCCTCAGAGATTTCAGAGTTGCTGCAAGAAAAAGGACACGCCGATTCACGGTCAAGAAAAATCAGCGTAGAGGAGTCTGTTTTAAAACTTCAGTTTTCCGGCCCAATCTCCGACAAGCGAGTTCAGGGAATCCAATGCACTTTGAGTTTCCGCATCGACACCGCCACCGCCTATTCCAAGGTTCTCGACTGCCGATGAAACCGTATCGGTCAGGTTGTTTACGACATCGCTGTTCTTAATGTTTTCACCGATTTCCGCAGCCTTGTCCTTTGCAGTATCCAGAAGGTTCGTATAGGTCTCCGGATTTTTAAGGGACTCGGCGGTTTCGTTGATTTTGTCGGTTATTGCCGTAACCGTGTCGGAATCCTTGATTGAGTCGATTATTCCGTTCAGTCCTTCGACGCTTGAACTTGCCAAGTCAGTTATGTTTGAACCAAGGTCATTCATAAAACTGTCGAATTCATCGGAAACCGATTTTGTTACGGTCTCCACAGGCTTGAGTGAAGAATAATCCTGTTTAGGGGAAGTAACCTCCATGGTTCCCGTCACGATTTTTGACTCATCCGCAACAGGATCTTCAGCCGCCTGATTTTTTTTGGAACAGGAAACTGCCAGAACCGACAGCATCAATGCAGAACACAAGATTTTTGACGAATTAGCGATTTTCAAAATGAATCCTCCAAAATCTCCTTTCCAAGCCTCAAATATCGTACGTTGGTTGAAAGGAGAGCATATTTCAACAGACGTTGACCGCCGCAAAAAAAGACGGCACATAAAAAAAGGATACCCTTAAAAGCCCATCCTGTCAATTTTTTTAGGAAAACAACCGTTTTTTAAGGCTTTTTCGAGATTCAGCCAGAACATTTGACAATTTTTCAATTTTGTCAATAATTCTGGTACATACTGTATATTTTAAATGCAGCAATCTTTATTTAAATATGGTTTTAGAAGAAAAAAGTCATGACAATCTTTCAATCCTTAAAATTCAAATTCCCGCTCATCATGAGCCTGACGGTGGCAGCAGCCCTTCTGGTTATGGGTCTTTCGGTTCAGGGCATTTCGAACAGAAGCTTTATCAGCCGTACGGAAGATTATATGAGCAATCTGACCGTATCAGCAGCAGAAAAAGCTTCAAGCGAAACTGCAAAGCATCTCAACACACTGAAGATTATGGCAGAAGCAAAGTTCATAAGCGATGAAAGCGTTCCGCAAGTTGAAAGGTGCAAGGAGCTTACAGACATAGCGAACACGAGTCCCGATTATGAGAACATCGGTTTTTATACGAAAGACGGTGAAAGCTTTACGGCCGGCGGTCAGGCAATCAAACTGGAACGCGACTATATAACAAATGCCCTGAACGGACTTATCACAATCAAGGATCCTATCTACACGGAAGTCACGGACATGCTTCTCCAAATCTACGCAGTGCCCGTTTATGATGAAAACCGTAAACCCATCGGATGTCTTACGGCAAACGCATTCGTCGATCAGCTTTCACAAAAGATTTCGGAGCTTGAGTTCGGATCAAAGGCAGCGAAGATTCAGGTCGTAAGCGCAAAATCCGGTGTGATCGTCGCATCAACCAATATAGACGAAGTAAAAACCAGCGCGAACATAAACGACGTTGCGGATGACGGTCTTTCTGCAATATTGAAAAACGCCGTTGCAGGAAAATCAAACATTGAAGAATATCAGAACAAAAAAAGCAGGCAGCGAAAGATTGCAAGCTACATGCCGGTTCCAAACACAAACTGGTTCGTAATCTGCACTGCCGACCGCTCGGTTTTCTACGGTTCATTGGATCATCTGAACTCAATCATCCTGCTCATTCTTTTCGGAGCAATCGTCATTTCTGTCGCAATTGTAATTTTCTATTCACGCTATGCATTTGCACCGCTTTCAAAAGTCCACAAGGCAATAGAAGACGTTGCCTCAGGGGATGCAGATTTGACAAAGCGCATCGATTCAAACGAAAAGGATGAAATCGGCGAAATCGTGCAAAGTTTCAACTCATTTACGGACAAGCTCCATCAGATTATCAGCAGGGTGAAAGTTTCCAAGGACTCTCTTGGTATTGCCGGCGAAAATCTCAATGCAAGCATGGAAGACACGTCATCATCCATTACGGAAATCATTGCGCACATCGCATCAATGCACAAGCAGATTGATACTCAGTCAAACAGCGTACATGGAACGGCCGGTGCAGTAAATGAAATAGCATCGAACATCGAATCCCTTGAACGCATGATCAAAAACCAGAGCGACGGTGTTGCAGATGCATCTTCAGCAGTCGAGCAGATGATAGGCAACATCAGTTCCGTAAATGTTTCAATGGAAAAAATGTCGAACTCATTCAACGAATTGACTGCAAGTGCAGAAAGCGGAATGAACGTCCAGAGCGAAGTAAATCAAAAAATCGCGCAGATTAAAAATCAGAGCGAAACGCTTCAGGAAGCAAACGTTGCCATTGCATCAATCGCGGAACAGACAAATCTTCTTGCCATGAATGCAGCCATCGAAGCAGCACACGCAGGAGAAGCAGGAAAAGGATTTGCCGTCGTTGCAGATGAAATCAGAAAGCTTTCGGAAACATCCGGTCAGCAGTCAAAGACGATCGGAGACCATCTTACGAACATCCAGGCTTCAATTGAAGAAGTCGTAAATGCGTCAATACAATCCAGCCACTCATTCGAAGCAATGACAGGCAAAATCAAGGAAACGGATGAAATCGTGCGTCAGATCAGGGCAGCCATGGAAGAGCAGAACGAAGGCTCAAAACAGATCAAGCAGACTCTGCATTCAATGAACGACAGCACCATGGAAGTCAAAACTGCCGGACTGGAAATGGCGGAAGGAAACAAGGCAATTCTTGATGAAGTCCACCACTTGCAGGAAGCAACGGTAATCATGCAGGAAAGCATGACGGAAATGAACGTTGGTGCACAGAAAATAAACGAAACAGGAGAATCGCTCCGTCAGATTGCAAATCACATGAAAGGCGCAATCAACGAAATCGGAAGCGAGATCGACAAGTTCAAGGTTTAAATTATAATTACCGACAGAGCAGAGTTTCCACGTGGCTGAGCGTAATCGAAGCCCACATTTCGACTTCGCTCAATGACCACATTTCGACTGCACTCTATGACCGAATTTTATTGCCACGCGGATTCGAGATTGCTGACGCAATCTCTATGAAATCATGAGATTTAATGTTACACCAAACTGCT
>CACYBG010000132.1 GCA_902772605.1 uncultured Spirochaetaceae bacterium | reverse complement strand
TTATGAAGGGAAATCCGCACGAAGGGATTTGACGGAGGATTAATCGGACGGGATTTTCAGTGCAGGGACAGGCCGAAAAGACTTGCCCCGTGCACATAGGTCAGGATTCGGTCAGAAGCCTGTAAGCTTCAAGACGGTCGCTGCAGGAAAGGAGAGAATCCCTGAGTTCCTGGCTCTTAAGCTTCGAACTGAAGTATGAAAGCGTCTGAAGGTAATAGTTGTGCTGGTTGCTGGCGGCTGCAATCATGAAAAGGAGCCTGACCGGCACTTCATCTATGGCCTGGAAATCGATTATGTCTACGCGGGAAATTCCGACTGCAACAACAAGGTCAGTAACGGAAGCTATCCTTACGTGAGGAATTGCAATGCCCCTTCCCATGGCGGTGGACATGAGTCCTTCCCTTCTGAGTATTTCAGACTCAAGTTCCTTTGCATCCTTAATCTGGGGTGCCGTTGCGAGAGTCTGAGAAAGCCTGACGAGTGCGTCGTGTTTCGTCTCATGCTCAAGGAAAACAATCCTCTCAGGTGAAAGTATGTTCTTTACCAGTACGGACATGTCTCCGGGCGCAGATGTCTTTGCCGTAAGCTTTTCGTTCACCCAGCGCTCGATTTCATCACGCTTGAACCTCCAAACGGTTCCGATTTTTCCGCTTGGTATCTCACCTTTCTGAGCCCAGTCGTATACGGTGCGCTCGCTTACGCGAAGATATTTAGCAACCTCTTCAATCGTCAGAATGTCGTCTTCCAAATTAGTCCCCCGGATTACTGATGCGGCCGCCCGGTCCGTTTTTCCCGGAAGCAAACTTTGACGGCTCGCTCGACTTCTTTTTTACCCCCAACTCATAAGGGAGCATACAGAATATTGCATTCATTACGGTTTTTTGTCAAGCGTTACAGAACATTGCAAACGTATTAAACTAAAAAAAGCCTGCCGTAAAAATCAGGCATAAAAAAAAGAACCTTCTGACTTGTAATCAAAAGGTTCTTCAGAAGTGCGGAGAAGCCGACTTGAACGGCCACGCCTCGCAGCACCAGCACCTCAAGCTGGCGTGTCTACCAATTCCACCATCCCCGCGTTAAGTATGTTTATAATATATAGTTTTAACGAAAAAGTGTCAATACCAAATTCAAAAAATTTTCAAAAAAATCAAAAAAAATTTCCGAACGTCAGCGGCAGAAAATCAGCTCCACCACGAATACTATCGAACAGCACGAAAGGGCAACCACGGGAAGTCCGAGTCCGAAGTACGCCATTACGACACCGGCAACCAGGGCGGCAAGTCCAGACCATACGATCTGCGTCGATTCGAATATTGCAGGGAAAGTCATCAGCGCCAGGGTGACGTAAGGTGCATAATGGAGGAAAGACCGTACGAACCTGTTCTTTATGGGTTTCTTGAATATCGTGAGCGGCAGAACCCTTATCAGGTACGAAACTCCGAATGCAACCAGAATGTAAATCCAAATGTTTCCGTTCATCTTCCTTCTCCCCCATCGCAGTCCATTGATTCGTCCCCTCCGTTTTCCTTTGGTTCTGCAGATTCAGTTGATTCATCGACCGGAAAAATCAGCGCAATGACCGATGAAATCAGCACGGTCAGGATTATGGTCCTGGTCCCCGAAGAAAGATCCCTTATGACGGGAATCCTTGAACATGCAAAGCTGAGCACGAAACTTGATGCAACGGCACATGCAACCGAGAATTTTTTCCTTGCAGGGGGAATTATTATGGCGATGAACATTCCGTAAAGCGATACGGAAAGCGCACTCACGATCCTTTCTGGAAGATAAGTTCCTGCGACTATGCCCAGAGCGGTTCCAAGGGCCCAAAGCGGAATGGCAACGGTAAACGCACCGTAACTGTATTTTGGATTCAGAGGTCCTTCCCTTCCTATAGCAATCCCGAAAAGCTCGTCCGTCAGTCCGAAACCGATAAGAAACCTGTGATAGAATTTCGTATCGGGAGAAAACCTCTGGCTCAAGGAACAGCTCATCAAAAAATACCTGGCGTTTACAACAAGAGTAGCAAGGGCAACCTCTGCATACGTAACTCCGGCCTGTATGGAACTGAAAAGCGCGTATTCACCGGCAGACGCAAGGTTCAAGGCGCTGGCAACAAATCCCTGGAAAGGATTCAGACCTGCATTCCTTGCGACTATGCCAAGCGAAAATGCCACGGCAAAATATCCAAGGCCTATGGGAATGCCCGCCCATATGCCTTCCACAAAAACTCCGACACGTTTTTTCCTAGCTTTCATGCCGAAACTCTATCATTTTTCAATAATCAAGTAAACAAAAGGAATGTCTCTCGTGAATGTCGATGGAAGTACCCTTGTACGAAATGCAGAATCTCACTAAACTGAATGTCCGACAAAGCAGTGAAAGTTTTTTTGGAGGAAAAATGACAAAATACATACACAGGGTCCAGTATTACGAGACCGACAAGATGGCCGTAACGCACCACTCGAATTACCTGAGGTGGATGGAGGA
>CACYBG010000131.1 GCA_902772605.1 uncultured Spirochaetaceae bacterium | reverse complement strand
CTGCTCTCTTGGCGGAGGAAATCATTTCATAGAAATCGACATGGATGATTCCGGGGATTATTACATTACCGTCCATTCGGGCAGTCGCCACCTTGGAAAAGAGGTCGCGGATTTTTATCTTGGTGAAGGACATAAGTTTTTGAAAGAAAACGGAAGTGAAATCCCCTATGAGCTGACTTACATTGAAGGGAGCCTGATGGATTCTTACATGAATGATATTTCGATCGTTCAGAATTTTGCGGAACTCAACAGGCTTTCAATAATCGATGAAATTGCAAGGGGCATGAAATGGAAAATAGACGAACCGTTTTCATGCATTCACAATTACGTTGATTTCCGAAGTGAAAAACCGATTCTTCGCAAGGGTGCAATTTCTGCGCAAAAACAGGAAAACGTAATCATCCCGATAAACATGAGGGACGGAATAATCCTTGGATACGGCAAAGGAAATCCTGAATGGAATTTTTCTGCGCCACACGGTTCCGGAAGAATCATGAAAAGGGAAGACGTGAAAAAGAATTTTACGGTCAGTTCCTTTAAATCCGAAATGAAGGGAATCTATTCTTCATGCATATCAAAGGGGACTCTGGACGAAGCTCCGTTTGCGTACAGGCGGATTGATGAAATACTTGATGCAATAGGACCGACTGTTTCAGTTTCAAAAATCCTGAAGCCAGCCTATAACTTCAAGGCTCAAAGCGAGGTTTAAATGATTGTACAGATATCATCAGGACAGGGACCGGTCGAATGTGAACTTGCAGTGCGGCTTCTTTTCGAATCGCTAAAAAAAGAATACGGTGCAGAAAATGATTTTGAAATTCTGACTGTCAATGAATCAAAACTCTGCGACGGATATTCTTCCATTGCATTTAAGAGCAAAATTGATTTTTCTTTTTTATGCGGAAGCGTAGAATGGCAATGCAAGAGTTTTCTTCGTCCGGGACACAAAAGAAAAAACTGGTTCATCGACGTGAGTGTACTTCCCGATTCGGAAGAAGATTGCGAACTTGGGAAAATCCAATGGCAGTTCTTCAGATGCGGAGGGAACGGCGGACAGAACGTAAACAAGGTTGAAACTGGAGTCCGAGTAATCCATGTCAATACAGGAATTTCAGTCACCTGTACGGAAGAGCGGAGTCAATCAATGAATCGAAAACGCGCATTGGAAAAACTGAAGGCATTGCTTGATGAAAAAAAAGATGCGTCAAAAAAAGAAACGAAAGTTGAATTGTGGAAACGACACAAAAGTCTTGTTCGTGGAAAAGCAGTAAGAATCTACGAGGGTGAAAACTTCATGCTGAAAAAATCACCGACTGATTATTCTCACGAATAAGTTCATTATTGCATCTCCCGATTAATGGAATGCTTCGTTAATCGGGAGATTTTTAGTCCAAACCGATTGAATGCACGCTAGATGATTCCAATGCGTTTTGCCTGCCAGACAGCTTGATGCGTTGAACTGGCACCGAGTTTGGCATAGATTTTTTTCATGTGGTATTTAACGGTGTTTATGCTTATGAAAAAATATTCTCCTATTTCTTCCTTTGATTTTCCCTGCTCCAAAAGTTTCAGTATGGCGATTTCCATCTGAGTAAAGGTGTGAGTGTTTTTATATTGTGCTTTTAAATAAAGCGGATGTGAAATAGCCATGTCCCTTGTCATTTCGATTATCTGCATTAAAAACGGAGTCTGTCCCTTTTCGTTTGCATATGAAATCAAAACATGAAGCATCATTTCCCCTTCATCGGCAATCAGCCTGTAATATCGCCTTCGTTTCGCAATCTTCAATGCACGGTCCAAAGCCTGGAAAGCCATTTCTTTTTTTTGCGCATAATAAAAACTCATCGCAAGCAGCAACTCAATTTCACATATGTCCATATGGCGTCTTCCGGCAATCAATAGCGGCCTTAATTTTTCAGCAAGAGCTATGACAGCCATATAATCCTTCATGAATATATAGCATCGCATTTTAATCATGTAACGGTATAAATCAAGCATGTTGAAATCGGCATATTCATCGGGGGATTTTTTTTGAAACCATGCTGAAATGAGCTGATAATTTCCTTCGTACATTGCACACAGCGCTTCGGCAGAATCAATGTTGTAAGAAAACTCAGCCTCGCCGTTCTTTTTTACATATCGCCGTATTTCCTTTATGTAGCTTTCTGCGTTGACGGTGCGGCCATGAACGATGAGGATTTTAGACTGAAGATAAAGGGCTGCAAACAAAAGCCGTCTTTCCGAATCGACATCAAACTCCTTTATCGTCCGACTCACAAGAATTTCCGCATCGAAAATCCTGTTCTGCTGATAATAATATTCTGCAAGACAAAGGTCATACAATGCCGGACAGATTTTTTCCTCATAAATGTATTTGAAATCTTCGATGAAAAGTTTTTTATGGGTTTCAAGAAGAGGACCGATTCTTGTAAAATCATTGAATCCGTTCAAAAGATTCGGACGACCTGCAGTTAAAATTACAGATTTCAAATGCCGATTCGTTTTTTTCAGGGATTCAATTGCACTTATGAATTCGCGCCAAGTGATTGCGGGATTGACAATGGTAAGTCCAATGCGCATGACATCATTTTCAGGAAGCGAATTTATGATTTCCGTCGCTTTTTCCAATTCACCGTCCATTATCAGGTTAAGGACGAAACCAGAAAGCAGAAGCTTATTTTCATTCAGTTCGTTTTGCGTCAAGGAATAAAAATCGTCCCTGTCTTTTCTGATGTCAACTAAAAAATAATTGATGGAAACTCCCAACATTTTTTTATAAAGCTCTTCCGCCTTCATATTACAATCTGCTTTCCATGCGTCGCTTATTATGAGTACAAACGTCCTGATTGGCACTTGACTCCCGGACTTAAATTATAACATAGCTCGTAAAAAATTGATATACGGAAACCCGTAAACGAAAATCCAACATCAAAGCATTTTCTTACAATATAATTAAGCGTTATCACAATTGATTTTTAATGTTTTTTTCTGCAAAATGCAATATTAAGGTCAACACGGTACAATCCGCTTTCAGATTATTCTGTGTTTCCATAATGGATTAATCATTATCGGGATTCATGCCGATAAAGAAACGGGATTTTTGCAAACTCAAGATTCAAGGATTAATAAGAGTTTCCTGAAAATCCTGCCGTATTCTTTATGTAAGGACTGATTTTCGTTGATTTAGTGGAGTACAGGAATGAGAAAATTTGTTTCTTCTTTTATATTCAGTTTAATCCTCACGCTGATTTCGGTAGCTTCGGTATTCCTGCTTCAAGCACCATTGATGACTTTCGTATATTACGGATTCCTTTCAAACCCAAATGAACTCTCAATTTCACCGACAAAAAATCCTGGCGATATCGCCATATTGATTGTACAGATCGCATTAACCCTGGCATTCATATTTTCGCTTTTCATCTTTTTGCGGAAAATCATACACATCTTCCTGAAAAATGAAAAGGTCATAAGGAAATATTATTCGACTTTCATTTTCCTGACACTCGTCGTACCGATTGCATTGATTTTAATCTCGATTTTTGCACGTATAAATCTTTTCGTCCTGACAGTTTTGATTGAAGCAATTCTTCTGGTAATTACGACCGCACTGATTTCATTCACGGTAAAAATTCTTCCCGAGACGACAAATCATTCGCACAGAAAATATCTTTTTACGGAAGGTTCAAAAGATGAGTAAGATTTCAAAAAAACTGATTTCACTTTTTGCAGCATTTGCCTTCATTCTAATTCCGCTTTTTTCAGATGACGCATCCTCGCAGAAAGGGAAAATCATCATTGTAATTCTCGATGTTTCAGGAAGCATTAAAAAACAGTTCCCAGACATTACGAAAATCATAGACAGGTCAATCGTACAGGACAGACTCAATGTCGGCGACTATTTCGTTTTGATACCGTTTGGAGACAGTGCTCAGCCAATGTATTCGGGACAGCTTCTGCGCGAAGAAGACAAGGCTTCAATATCAAATACACTGAAGGTGATGAAAGCCGACAACAATTTCACCGACATAGGTACTGCAATCAAAACCGGACTCGGTTACATCGTCGATTTGAAAAAAAAGGATTACAACCTCTATGAACCGCTTGTACTTTTCATAACCGACGGGGACATTACGACACCAGAAACAAGTGCATTCCACAATCAAGATGTAGACGAAATTTTTGAAGATGAACTGATAGGAAACCAAAGGCTGTACGACGGATGGCATTACGTCGGAATCGGCAAAAACCTGAATGATCTTCCGCTGATTGCCAAAAAATCCGGACGCGAAAATTATCTTCTGCGCATTGAGGATTTGGATGGACTCGAATTCATACTTGATGATTGGATTTCGAAAATTCCCGAGCAGACTCTTCTTGAACAGGGTGAAATCCTTCTGGATGATTTCCGTCTGAAATCCACTCCCCTATCAAAAGACGAAACGACGCTGATAATTTCTTCAACGGATGAAATCAACTTCAACATCATAAATACATATGAAAAGACTCCGTCTGAAATCGAATTCATTTCTGCCGATGCAACGTTTCAAACTGACGACAGAAAAACAGTCGTCCCGATAAAAATAAATCCAGAAACGGGAGCTATTTCTCTCCTTGGAAGTGAAACAAAAAATTCGTCAGGTGCATTTTTAGCCCAATCGCCGCTTAAAGGAAAAGGGATCCTGAAGATTCATTTTACGGCAAACGTCAATGGCAATGAAAAACGATTCAACGAAGAATTTTCGGTTGATGCAAAGACGCAATTTGAAATCGTATTCGGCAAAATATTTCCGGCACTTTTAATCATCCTGATACTCGCATTGATTCTTACGGTATTAATGATTGCAAGGAAATTCCGTCCGGTAAAGATAGTGATGGAAGTCGTCGGGAAAAACGAAAAACCAAGACCCGTATCCATGAAAATGAAAAAAAGGATTGAGTTCGGCTCAAAAAACGGTCTTGCATTCAAACTGGATCAGGAACTTTTTTCTGCTGTCGTCGGTCAGATTCAAAGGGTGGGTCCAAACAGATGGACCGTAATTCCCCGCGATTTCAATGCATTCAACGATGAAACGAGAAAATTCGATTACAGTCTTGGTAATTCAATCAAGCTGAAAACAAAAGACGAATCAAACGTCACAATCAAGTTCAAGAAATTCAAGAAATAAGGTGGCAGAAATGGACGAAACGATTCACTGCATCATCATATGGGCGGTCATAACAATCATAACTGGACTCATTGCCGTAGGCGTTTACATCTGGCTTTCAAGGGCTGCACGGTTTGAAAACAGAAAAAAGGAGATTGCAATGGGTCTTGTAGTTTGCGTTCTGGCTGTTGCAGGCACAATGTTCCTTCCGGTTCTATTTTCAAAACTGGATTTAAGGATGCTGGGCAAACATGTAATCGGTGCATTGAATGAATCGGAAAATAATGCATGCCCGATGTTCTTGAAACCTTTTTCATATTTCCTGGCAAAAACATCCGGGAACATAATGGCAATTTCTTTTTTGATTTCCACATCCATAATCACCTTTACGGCATTAATCATCTCTAGAATCCGCGAACCTAAAAAGAATGCCGTAATCGATTACGAAAGGAAAAGGCTTTTTGATTACGACGAAAGCATCGTTGAAAATTTAAATAAGACAAAATAGAAGGATAATTTAATTCAGTCGTACTGAGGAGTTGAAAACAATGGCAGAAATCTATCAACCGACACTTGTAATAGGACTTGGCGGAACGGGAAAAAACATCATCCTTGCCCTAAAAAAAATGATTGCAGAAAACTGTGAACATGGAATGGCAGATTTTCCATTTTTAAAATTGCTTTCAATCGATACCGATAAGGCAATCCCTCACGCGCAAAGCTCCATAAAGACAATCAGGGAAGAATCCTTGTCCTTAAATCAAAACAGGGAAGTTTTTCAGCTTCAGGCAAATTTCGGTCTTGCTCCAGATTTAAATGATTATCCCGAAATACACGAATGGTTTCCTGATTCACTCAAAGCAAGCCTTCAACCGTCAGACCTTTCACGCGGCGCATCCCAGAAAAAACCGATCGGAAGATTTACATTTGCATGGAACGCGGGTGACATTTATGAAGAAATCAACGCATTCATGAAAGGTCCTATTGATGCAAAAATTGCAATAGACAAAAACATCGGTTCAAAGGTTTCGAAGGAAATAAACGTTTTCATCTGCGGTTCACTATGCGGAGGAACAGGAGCCGGAACATTTCTTGATACGGCTTATCTTGTACGATACTGCAATCACATTGCCGGAAATGGATTCAAGGTAAAGATTTTCGGAATGTTTGCACTTGCTTCAATGTTTGATGGAATTCAGGGAACTGCAAACGTAAGGCAAAATTGCTATGCTTCGCTTGTCGAATTGGATTATTTCATGAACAGAATCAACAATGAAAATCCCATTCGCTCCTTCTACCCTGCATACAAGGACTTCAATCCGAATTACGGTGCTTCTGGAGCAAACAGACCATTCGACTATCCGTTTCTTTTTGACAACTTTGGAAAAAGCGTTGCATTGAATTCTCAGACTGCATTTTCTGAAATGGCTGCAAGATTCATATATCTTCTTACAGGTCATGAACTGGGAATGCACTGGACATCAATGTACAACAACGTCATGTCGAATTTGGAACACAATTACAAGGGATTGAACAACAAGGACATTCATTACAACGGAATGGGAACCTTCTCGATTCTATATCCGAAGCGAATGATCGTTCAGCTGTGTGCTTATAACCTTTCAAAAAAATATCTTGATAAAATCCTCGATGAAAGTTATGCACCCCAGGAAATAGAAATGCTTGCAAAAAATTTCCTTAAGGAAATAAAGATGAATCCGCTTTCAAATCAGCTTGAAGATCTGTTTGAAAATTTCGATTCACCGGATGGATTCAAAGGTGCATTCAAGGACTATATTGAAAATACGATTTCCGATTTTGACCAGCAGTCTTCGGATTCAAATAAAAAAGATTTGAAGGATGAGCTTTTAAGGTGGAAAAAGGACGTTGATGAAAAAGTAATTGAATTCAAAAACATGAATTCTACGCGTGCATGCAAAATCAGGGAATCATTTCTTTCGCAACTCGAAAAGAAATTGGAGCTTCTGCTTGATCTGCATGAACACAAGCTTGGAATCAAAAAGAATTCGGACGGTACGGATTTTGCAGACAGAGGTTCAATAAAACGCACTTTTGATTTCATAGAGGCCCTCATCAAGATTTTCAATGATGCAAAAGAAAAATACCGCAGAATCAGAAATGAAAGCGAATCGACATTAAAAAACCTCAACATGGATTTTGAAACTGCCATTTCCGATTTCGAAGAAGTAACTGACAGTCTTTTTGCAACAAAGAAAAAAATTTCGGAAGAAAAGGAAAAGGTCCTTGACGTATGCAGGAATCTTTTCAACTTTAAGAAACAGAGTTTCATTGCCGATTGGTGCTATCAACTTTTTACTGACATACTTTGGAATGACAGTCCGAAATTCAATGGCCTTATCAAGGAACTTGAAGATTACAGAAACAAATACAGACGTGCAATCCTGAACTTTGAAGGAATCAATTCGGAAATCAATAAATTCCTGAACGATAACCAGCACTTTGAAACAAGTTCGCTTTTTGCTGTAATTTTCGATTATAAGAAAGACGTAACGCAAGCATATGAAAAACTCATTGAAGAAAAATCCGAGGAATTCATTTTCGGCGAACTAAATGACATTTTGACGGCTGATGAAGCATTCGGAAAAAACTATATTCAGGCATCTCAAAAAACATCATCAATCATCAACATCGATATTTTAAATGCCTGTGAAAAATTCTTCTTTGAACCGCTTAACAAAGTCAATATCGCAGAACGGATTTTGGAAACACCTGATATTTGCGACAGGCTTGAACAGGGAACGTATTTTGAACTTGCACCGATTTTCCTTGGCGTGGAAGAAACGGTAATGAATCGTGAGGGATTAAGTTTCAAGGATTCAACATTCTATGCAATATCCATACCGGATGAATACGAAGGAAAACCGTGCAGTGAATTGAAGGGCGTAGTACGTGGAAATGGAATGAATTCTATCTGTCCGATGGAACAGGATCCTGAAAAATTTCAAAAGGAACCTTGTCCAATGTTCAATCACTGTCTGAAACAGAAAATACTTCATCATGCACCGAACAACATTGCCATTACACCGACTTCTGAACTTTCGGAAGTAAACATCATGCATTCAATTGCAGGATACCCATTGTATTCGCTTTCATCAGTAATGAACAATTGCAAGGCAAGTTATACCGATGCAAAGAAAAAGCAGAAAATTGAAAATGAAAATTCCGGAACGGATTATGAAGAAATCAACATGTTCGGTTCCCTTCAGCTCGAAGATTTGGATGAAAACACAATCGATCCCCGTAAGCATAAGAAAGAATTCCGAAAACTTTTGCTCACTGCTTTCATTGCAAACCGTCTGAAGGTTCAGGCACTTTCCGTCGATTTCGTAACAGAACGTGACCTCATGCAGGGCAGAAAAGATAAACCGAGCATGCATTTGGGAAACAACAATGATGAAATCATGAAGGCGTTCCAGAGCACAAGGTCAAAGGACAAGGATCTGATCCAAACTTTCACCGCTGAAATATTGCATTTTAAGGAAAAGGCACCTGCTGAAAAATTCTACGAAGAATCGGTAAAAGCCTTCGATAAAATGCGTCAAGAACTTCCGACTATTTTCGAATTGGATGATTTGGATTTGATGAATGAACTTGTCGAAGAAATGACGGGGAAGGTTCTGTATGACAGCAAACAGTCTCCGGAAAACCTTTGGGGGTAATCAATGCTCGGGCAGCGTGAAGTAATAATTATCGGTCTTGGAAAATTTGGAAAAACGGTCTCTAACAATCTTGCCCACATGATAGAGGAAAGGCGGATTCAACTTGGAAAGATTGCAAATTCAGTCATTCCTCATTACATTGATTTTGAAGGCGATGAAGTATTTCATTCCACGGATTACGAAAATAAAATTCTGGAATCGATAGAATGCAGCCAGGCATATAAAAACGGAGAGGAATTTTCCGTGATTTTTACCGGGGACCTTTATGAAAATTCAACTGCAAAATATGCCGTTGATTTTGCATATCTTCCGCACCTCCTTCAGCAGGTGACAGCATTCAAATTCAATGAAGTGATCGGATTCTTTACTTTTGTCGATCAGCTCGGAGTCGTTGAATCGACAAGTGAGGAGACATTTGCACTGATTTGCAAGCACTTCAATCGGTTGGAAAAAATAAATTCAAAAAACCTTTATGAAGTTCCGTTCAATACGCTGCTCAATAAAAAACTGAAAGACATTCCCTCTCCAGCGGGACCTTTCAACAGGAATTATGTTCTTCTGACTCCGGGAAAATCAAAATCCGTAACAGATGAAACGGCTGTAATTTTTGCAGAACGCATTTTCTATGAACTGTTTTATCTTTCCGAAAAACTCAGGGAGCAAAGTCACAATTGGATTTCCGAAGTCAACGACAAAAGAAATTCCGACAAAAACCTCTCATGTTTTTCAATGGTCCAAATTCCAAGAATCAATGAAATTCAGAAATATTATTTAAAATATCTTTTTGAAGAAAAAATCGTTTCGACATTTTTACAGGATCCGTTAAAAGGAACGGATGAAGAATATTTCCGCGCAAAGTTTTTTGACATGATAGAAGTTCCCGCAAAAAGCGATGAATTTCCAATTGAACGTGCCAGCCAGCTTTTTATAAACCGATACCGGGAAAACTTTTCCAGAATACTGAATTTTTATATAAGCGGAAAAAACAGGGATTTCACGGCATACATCACCGAGTGCAAAAAAAGAATAGAAGACACGGTATTCGACATGCTTCCCCGATACGACGATTTTGCACAGGAAGAGACGGATTATTTTTTCATCACACTTAAAAAAGGATTTGAAAACCTTTTCAAGATTGACCGAATAAACGGCAATTTCAAGACATACATATCATTTGTTACCGACCTGAAGGTAAAGCTGGAAAAATGGGAGTCCTCGCTCAAGCGAATTTCGGAAGGAATGGAAATTTACGACATTGAGAACGATTTTGAAAACGCAAACAGGGAAATCGAACGCCTGCAAAAAAAGAAGATACTGTCGTTTTTCCCGATTCGACCGATACGTCAAAAACTCATTGAAAATGCAATACTTTCTCTTCCCGTTGAAAAATATCTTGACTCGTTAATCAGGCAAAACCTTGCAAAGTCGCTGTATGAATATTGGAAATCAATTTCTGAAAAAGGAAAATCTCCTGTTGATGAATGCAATAAAATTCTGACCAATCTAAACAACATTCTCGAAAGATTTGAAGACAAGGAGAAATATCTTCTTGAAAAGATTCAGTTCATAGAAAACATGAACAATTCATATTACATTCTTCCAATTTTTGAAGTCAAGGATGACTATGCAAAACTTCTTGAAAGAATCAAAAACAGGAATTTCGGTGCACACAATCTGAAGAACATAAAGGATGTAACGTCCAATGCAATTAAACTTTACGTTTCTGGAAAAGATATTTTTGATATAACCCAAAACCCAAGCGAATTCATAAACTTCATCGAAAACGATTTCATAAATGAGAACAAGCACCTCTTCTCGGAAATAGAGGAAAAGATAGAAGAGTTTTACAATTTTTCAAAACAAGCCGTTCAAGAAACGAAAACAAAAACGGAAAACATCAATGCAATTTCCT
>CACYBG010000130.1 GCA_902772605.1 uncultured Spirochaetaceae bacterium | reverse complement strand
TAGTTTCGCACCCTCAGGTTTTCTGTTGCAACCAGAGTCTTATCGGCGTAAAATTTTTCAAGTCCGATGTATACTGCATATTTTTCCTGGTATTCTATTCCGTTCGATACGATTGAATTCGTCACCGGATAAGTTGAGTGGTACGGATATGTGTTCCAGGTTGAAAATGGATTTCCGCCGTATTCAATCAGTAGTTCGGTGATTTTCGTGTCTCCGCTGTAGCAGCAATATGCCGTGAGCGTTTGACCTGAGTTCGCATCGATTATGAAATTCGGATCGGCTCCTGCATCAAGAAGACATTTTGCAGTGTCGTAAAATTCCTTTCCGTCTATGCATAGTGAAAGGACGCTGTCTGTCATGTCGGTGTAAAGAGGATGTCTGTACCTCAACGAAAGATCCGGAGCGTATTTCAAAAGCAGACTTATCATCTCCAGATTCCTTTCCTTTACCGCCTGGTATAGAACCGTCGTACCGTCTTTTTTCTGCCGTCTGTTTATGTCGCATCCTTTGTCGAGGAGCATTTTCGCAAGAGCGATGTTTTTGTTTTCCACTGCATAATGGAGCGGGGTGAATCCTTTCTGGTCGTAATCATCCGGATTCCTGACCTTTCCGCCGGCGAGCATTTTTGAAGCTTCATCGAAATAATTGTATTCGCAAAGCTGGACGAAGGAATAGTTTTTTTTCTGACTTGAATTCGACTTCAAAATTTCAACCGTACTTATGATGTCGGGATTGACCTTAATCATCTCTTCCGCTACATCGAGGCATGTCTTTCCGTCGTTGGATTTCAGGGACAGATCCGCACCCGAGTCGATTAGGACCTTGACCATTTCGGGGTGTCGCAGGCAGCTGTAAATCGGGGTTCGGTTGTAGGCGCTACGTGCATTTACGTCTGCACCGTTTTTTATGAGTGCTTCGATAAGTTTCGTATAGCTTATGAGTGAAGAACAAGCGATGTGCAGTGCCGTTTCCATTTCGAATTTCGTCGCCGCATTGATGTCGGATTTATCGGCATAGAAATCAACAAGACGCATGATTTCATCTTCATTTTCCATGATTGCGGAATAATATAGAAGAGATTCCCTGTTTGTGCATGTGACCGCCTTTATGAAGTTGAGCATGGGAGTCATGCCTTCGTCGTCACTGGTCTTGAAATCAAATCCGTGGTCTGAAAGGAATCTGCAGCATTCAAGGTTGAGGAGGCGTGCACTCGACATTCCGACGTTATAGTTCTTATCAGTCTTTGCATTTACGTCCGCATTTTTTCCGACAAGATATCTGATGATTTCGAATCCGTTTTTCCTGTCCCATCCTGCATAGATGAGCGGAGTATAACCGGTGTTCGTCCTGGCATTTACGTCTGCACCCCTTTCAACCAGCATCTTAACGATTTCAAGATTGTCCTTTGAGACTGAATCCACGGCATAGTGCAATGGAGTCCTTCCACCGTCATTGGAAACGTTGACGTCTGCACCTTTATTGAGCATGAACTTTACAAGTTTCAAATCGCCGAGCTCGCACGCAAGGTTAAGCGGATATTGAGAGTCCCCGTCCTTTCTGTTGATGTCAGCACCGTTTTCAATCAGCAGCCTTGCAATTTCGATGTTCTTGGCGTGAAGTGCAGATGTCAGCGGAGAATAATTCTCATCGGCTTCCAATGGTGCACCCTTTTTGATGAAGGTCTTAATCAGGTTGATGTCGGCATCCTTTTCGCCGCACAGTTCCGCAAGTACGGTAAGACCGCTGTTCGTCGCAGCCTTTACGTCCGCATTGTTCCGTAAAAGGAATTCTATGTTTCGGATGTCTTTCTGTCGGCTTATGTTTCTGACTGCATACAGAAGGGGAGTGTCGCCGTCGTCGTCTGCAATGTTCGGGTCTGCACCGTTTTTCATGAGGTAGCCTGCAACTTTCAGAAATTTTTCCGGTTCGTAATTGTATTCAATCAGTGCATTGAACAGAAGCGTTTTGCCTCCTCTGTACCTGAAGTTCACGTCGATGTATTTTTTTTCGATTCCTTCCTTTATCTCTGCATCATCCCTGTACAGGAGCGCCACATTGTTTTTCGCCCTGTCATCGTACTGATAGACGCTTTCGAAATAATTCCTATCCTTTGTGCGCTGTGAAAAACAGACTGATGTGGGAATCGAGAGCAGTGCAATCAAAAGAATTTTTTTTGTCAGTTTCATTTTTTTATCCGCATTTAATTTTGATGTCAATCGGCGTATTTCCGATTTTCCGCTGTTAATGGACTTCTCAAGTATGTTGATTTTAAACAATGCTATAGGGTTTTATGATTTTATCCAAGTGGTAATTTATATGGAATTTAGTAAACGTAAATCTTAATGAGGAAACGCTTCCATATAACACTTATTGCACTCGCCTTCAACATTTAAGTCATGACGATTTTAATTAATTGGAGAATGTGATATTCTTTATACGACTCG
>CACYBG010000129.1 GCA_902772605.1 uncultured Spirochaetaceae bacterium | reverse complement strand
GCAGGCCATCATACCGAATACCATGCTGAACAGAGCGATGGTTTCGCAAAGACCGACGACCATGATGTAGTTCGTGAATCCCTTTCCCGTTTCGGCAAGTGCATCGGAACCTGCTGCACCGGCTTTTCCCTGGGCGATGGCAGACATACACATTGAAAGGCCGCATGCAAGTCCAAGACCCACAAGGAAGAACGGATTCTGCTGAGAAGTCCTCATTGAGTTCATCAACAGAAAGCCGTAGATTGTCTGTGTAAGAGGTGCACCTGCAAAAACAACCAGCAAGAATGGAGCCGGCTTGTTATTCAAGTAGCATCTTTTCCAAGCGCCGATAGCACCCTGTCCAGCAATACCAATACCGATTGCGCTTCCCATAGCGGCAATACCCATTACGATACCTGCACCAATCATACCAAAGTCCATAATTTTCTCCTTTAGAACATAAGCGTTCCGAATTATTTCATGGGCATCTCTAAAAACTGAAGCTTTTAGAGGTTCCCTCATATTTTTTCAGAAGGTGAAAAAACACCCCTGTATTTGATTTTTTTACCGGAAAAACTTTCCGGAGGCAGATGATTTCCACCAGCCTTTAATCTGCTAGCGTAGTTTTCCCAACTCCCCAACCGCATTGATTGCCTTTCCAAGACCTTCCACGCGGACTTCCTTCATATCGCCATTTTCACTGAACGGACGATATTTGGTTCCGCTCCACGTCATGCCAAGGTGCTGAGAGAATTCAAGCGTATTCAGGCGCACTCCGTGAACGACGACAGAAAGCAGGTTCAGTATCATGTTGAGTCCATGACCGAACACCAGCAGTATCACCGCAAATACGACGATTGCCAGTTTTCCGAACATCGGACCTGCCATGCTGTTGACTGTGCTTGATATTGCGGCACCTGCAAGCGCGACAGCCCACAGACGTATGTAGGACACGATGTCGCTGAACACGTTTACGACTCCAAGAAGCACGCTGATTATGTTCTTGCAGCTTTCCAGGACCGACTTTCCGACGCTTCCCTCGTAGTTCGAGAATATGAAGCTCAACACGAAGCCGAAGCCAAGGACTCCTATCGCTATCAAAGGCATGACGGACGGAAGCACCACTGCCCCACCGAATATCGGGATCGGATTTCCGGTATTTGCCAGAGGGAATCGAGTTCCATCTACGACCATGTTCATGACCACGTAGAACATGCCCCAGAGCTGCAGCAACGAACCAAGGTCACCGAGACACTTCAGGCTCTTCCGGTCCGCTATGAAGCATTTTATATGTGCGACGCTGAGCTGAACCAGTGCAAGCATGAAGCAGAATACCTTCTGGTTTGTATTGGCCCTGGCAGCAGCATCGGCAACACCCATCATCTCCATTTTTGCGGACGATATCGGACTGAACGAAATGTTTACCATCCATGGAGGAAGGATGTTCCAGTCGATTCCGAACCACGAGCAGGTCAAGATGCCGTAAATCATGGTGCACAGTCCAAGTATTATGACCAGAACGGGAAGCGACCTCTTTCCAGCCTTAGCCTTTGCAAGAAGGATAAGTCCGACAAGCGATATCAAGGCTCCGTATCCAGCATCCGCAAAAATCATTCCGAAGAATATGCTGAAGAACAGCAGGAACCATCCTGAAATGTCGAACTCATGGTATCCGGGCGTTACGTCAAGGAAGTCCGTCAACGGATAGATTATGCTGACGAGCCTGTTGTTCTTGAGTTTCGTCGGTACAGGATCGTCATCGGCAGGGTCAGAAACCGCACATGCCCATTCATTGAGCTTGCATGCGGCGCACAGATCCTCGACTGAATCCGCAGGTACGTAACCGGTAATCCATGCGAGTTTACCGCTTGTATCGCCGGCCTCCTCCCTTTCCTTCTCAAGGGCTGTTTCCACCGTATCCTGCTCGGTTCGGCTTTCTGATTCTTTCGCTCCGTCCCTTTCCATGCCGGTATATATGGTTTCAAACTCTATGTCCGATGCAAGGGCCTTTTTCAGACCAATCATTCCGTCGCGGAACTTCTTGCATTCTATGAGCTTGGACTCAATTTCAGCCACTTCGTTTTCTGCATTCTGAATGTCGACTGCAAACTGGTCGGTAGATTTTTCAGGCATCGGAACGGCATACGCCTCAGGAGGAAGCCCCTCAGGACGCTCAAGCACCTCCTCTTCCGAAAGAAGCAGGAACCTTGCAATCTTTCCCTCCGAATTGACGACCATGGTCTTGAGGTTGTCGCCGATGAGCACGTACCTGTCGATGGGGATTTCATACATGTACATGTACAATCCCTTTTCCGCCAGCGACTTGAAATCGGAAGGATCAACGGAACCCCACTTCTCAAGTCTTTCAAGCTCAATGGTAGACTGCGTTATCAGGTCAAGAAGGGCCTTCTTGCGGTCCGCCAGTGCAACGATTTCCCTGGCCTTTTCGTCGGCTTCATTCGGATCAAGCTGCACCTGAGACGGGATGCGCTTTTTCGAAACCTTTATCTCATCGACTATGGATATGGCCCTGTCGGCAATGGAACTTGATTCCTTGAACGCTGCAAGTACGGGTCCATTTCCTTCAAGAGCCTCCAGGTGAACAAGGCCGAGTTTCCTCAATTTCTTAAGGGAAGACTTTCGCTCCGAATTCAAAACGACAATGGAGACTTTTTTCATCTGTACAATCATTTCTTAGCCCCCCTTGCGCTCCTGGTCTTCTTTACCGGAACATCCTCCTCGACTGCATTTGATTCCGCTACGACAGCCTGAAGCTTCTTCTTTGAAATCTTGCTTCGGACGACTGCGGCAACCTGCTCGTCTCCAAGGAATACTCCGATTTTCTTGATGTTGGCCTTGGTCTCAGGTATCTTTACCTTTTCAAACAGATTAACACGCTGGGAAGTAGTCCTGAGCTCCTGAGAAAGCAGCCTTACCTGCTCGTCAAGGACCTCGGCCTGCAAATCCAGCTCCAATTCCTTTTGCATGCGGTCTGCAGCCATATCAATCCACAGGGGGGTCGAATAGAGGTCGTAATCTCCACGGCCAAAATCAGCCCCCTCGTAAATCGGTATCTTTACACCGGCTATATTGCCCCAGCCTTTCCTGATGTTCTTTACGGTCACCATTCCCGGCTTGAAGGCATCTTTTTCACCAAAAACCGAAATCCATTTCTGGAAATCTTCTTCCAAGGCTTTCTTTTCGGCACGAACCGCCTTGGCCTTTTCGTCAATGGTGCGGATTTCTGACTGCAGCTGCTGTTTTTTAAGAGTCAGGGTAGGAAGATAGCGCTGGTACATCTTGAGCGCATCTTTCTGTGCCTTCTGCTCGTTCTTAGTCAGCTTTAACTTTGCCATTCAGTATCCCCATGTTAGCTAAGAATCCACTGAAAAAAGCCTGTCGACCCCTTTCAAGTGTAAAACTCAATGATTAGATCCCGCATGAAGCGCAGGTACGGAAATCCGAAATCCAGGCACTTCATCCGGCACGCTCAGAAAGCATCTCAAAACACGCAGGGTTCATCGACGCTTTCCAAAATCAGCTCATGCCTTAGGCCAGAACTGTTCGATAAGTTCCGTCTTCAAGCCCGTTTCCTGCCTGTCGAAACATTGGGCAAGGATTTTCCATCCGTTGTCCAAAGCGTCTTCAAGCGGAATGTTTACGCTGAGGTCCATCATCTGGCTTTCAAAAAGCTTTCCGTATTTAAGGAGCTTTTCATCCCATGCAGACATGTTGAAACCCATGGATTTCTTTTCCAACGTGTCGCGGTACTGTGCGTACAGACGGATCATACCGTCCATGAGTGCACGATGGTCCTTCCTTGTCTTTGAGTTGACCTGCTGCTTAAGGCGTGAAAGGGATCCGAACGGCTCGATGTGTCCACCCTTGAGATAGAACTGTCCCTCGGTGATGTATCCTGTGTTGTCAGGAACCGGGTGGGTAACGTCGTCACCAGGCATTGTAGTAACTGCAAGTATTGTGACTGAACCGGATTCGGCAAAGTCAACGGCCTTTTCGTAGCGGCTTGCAAGCTGTGAGTAAAGGTCTCCTGGATAACCGCGGTTTGACGGAACCTGTTCCTGAGTGATGGCTATTTCCTTCATTGAGTCTGCAAAGTTCGTCATGTCGGTAAGGAGTACGAGTACATCCTTTCCCTGCAAAGCAAACTGCTCGGCTACCGCAAGTGAAAGATCCGGAATCTTCATGCATTCTACGGTCGGGTCTGCAGCCGTATGAACGAACATTACGGTCTTACTCAATGCACCGCCCTCTTCAAGCGTATTCTTGAAATAGAGGTAGTCGTCGTATTTAAGTCCCATTCCGCCAAGAACGATTACATCGACCTCTGCCTGCATGGCTATGCGTGCAAGGAGCTGGTTGTAAGGTTCTCCGGAAATGGAGAAGATCGGAAGCTTCTGTGAAACGACAAGGGTGTTGAATATGTCGATCATCGGAATACCGGTTCGGATCATGCGGTTAGGCGTGATGCGCTTGGACGGGTTTACGGACGGACCTCCGATTTCAACCAGATTGTCGACAAGTGCCGGACCATGGTCGCGAGGCTCGGCAGAACCGTTGAAGATGCGTCCCAAAAGGTCTTCACTGAAGGATACCTTCATCTCCTGTCCAAGGAAGCGGATCTGGTCGTTGGTTGAAACACCGCGCCCACCTGCGAAAACCTGAAGCGAAACCAGGTCTCCGTCAATCTTGTTTACCTCGGCAAGCGACTTGCCGAAGCGAGTGGTGATTTCAGCCAGCTCATTCAATCTGACGCCTTTAGCACGAACGGTGATGACGCTACCGTTGATGCTTTCTATTTTGCTGTATACCTTATTCATTACTCACCGTCCTTGAGGAGTTCCTTAACATCCTCAGTCAGCTTCGCCTTCTTTTCATCAAGCAGTGCATCGATATCCTTTTCATGCCCCTTGAACTCATCGCTTTCGAATTTCGAATAGTTCATGTCGGTAAAATTCTGCCTCAGATTATTGAAGAATGCACGCGCCTCATCCTTTTCCTGAAGCTCGAAATCGGATCCGAGAATTTCAACGATTTTCCTGAACACATAGCGCTGACGTTCAGGTGTCGTAGCTCCTTCGGTGTCGTCGAAACTGTCCTGCTGCATGTAGACCGCATCAAGGAATTCGCTCTTCAGGTATGCTATGAAGTCCTCAAGAGAGGTACCTTCTTCACCGACGACCTTCATCATCTGGTTGACTTCAGAACCGCGGCGGTAAAGAGCCCTTGCAAATTCAACGAGTTCTGGGTTGATTACGGAATGATACTTGGACCATGAATCCAGAGGGTCGATTGCAGGATAGCGGCGGGCATCGGAACGTTCGCGGCTCAATCCGTGGAAAGCACCGACAACCTTAAGGGTCGCCTGGGTGACAGGTTCCTCAAAGTTACCTCCTGCAGGTGAAACCGTACCTCCGATTGTAACGGAACCGATTTCTCCGTCACGAAGCTTTACGATTCCTGCCCTTTCATAGAATGATGCAATCGTAGACTCAAGGTATGCCGGGAATGCCTCTTCACCAGGGATTTCCTCAAGGCGTCCCGACATTTCGCGCATGGCCTGAGCCCAACGTGAAGTGGAATCGGCAAGAAGGAGGACGTGGAGTCCCATCTGGCGGTAGTATTCTGCAAGCGTTACGCCCGTATAGACCGAAGCTTCGCGGGATGCGACAGGCATTGATGAAGTGTTGCAGATGATGATTGTCCTTTCCATGAGCGAACGACCCGTACGAGGATCCTTAAGCTCAGGGAACTCCGTAAGAGTTTCAACGACTTCTCCTGCACGCTCTCCACAGGCTGCGATGATTACTATGTCGACGTCTGCATTGCGGCTAGTCGTATGCTGAAGAACGGTCTTACCGGCACCGAAAGGTCCTGGAATACAGTATGTTCCGCCACGTGCAACCGGGAAGAACGTATCGATGAGCCTGACCTTCGTAACCATAGGTTCAACCGGGTTGAGCCTTTCCGCATAACAGCTTACGGCACGCTTTACCGGCCACTTGAAGCTCATGGAGATGTTTACGGACTTGCCCTTCTCGTCGACGAGGGTAGCTATCGTATCGTGAATCTTATAGGACCCCGCCTTAGCCACGGACTTCACCGTATATGTACCAAGGAATCCGTAAGGAACCTGAATCTTATGCGTAAACGGACCTTCCGGAACGGTTCCTACTGAATCTCCTGCAAGAACCTTGTCGCCGGCCTTTGCTGTCGGAGTGAATTCCCATTCCTTCTTTTCGTCCAGGGCGGGAAGATATACGCCCCTTTCCAGGAAGTTTCCAGAGTGTTCCGCCAGAAGCGGAAGCGGATTCTGCAGACCGTCGTAAACCTGTCCCAGAAGTCCCGGTCCAACTTCGACGCTCAGAAGGTCTCCTGTAAATTCAACTGAACAGTCGGTAGAAATGCCCTTGGTCATTTCATAGATCTGCATCTGAGCCGTATTTCCACGGACACGGATAACCTCACCCTTAAGGCTCTTTCCGTCGACTTTAACGAAGCCCACTTCATTCAAAGAGACTTTTCCATCAAACTCTACAGAAACCAGGTTCCCGTTGACCGCAACTACTTTGCCTTTTGTATCAGTCATTTCTTTTCTCCAAGAATCTCATCATAAATTT
>CACYBG010000128.1 GCA_902772605.1 uncultured Spirochaetaceae bacterium | reverse complement strand
GGTCTGGTATATCTTGCAGCCCAGGAAGCTGGACTTGGAACACTCCCGCGCACTGCAAAGACCATGTACAATATCGCAAGCAGGATAGACAAATCCGTTGCAAAATCCGGAGACCTGGTATTCTTCATGGCCGGTTCATCAATCACCCACGTTGCAATCTATCTTGGAGACGACACGATTCTTCATGCAGTAAGCGACGGATCAAAGACCGGAGTAATCACCACGAAACTGTTTGCAGACCGATACTGGAGCAGATATTTCTATGCAATGGGACGCATAATCACGGACTGATTTCGTCCATTGTTCGCGGGTCGGGCGGTTTACGTTTCAAACCTGCATGGGAGTCCGAAACTTAATCTTTAGGTAAACTCTGGAGGATGCGTTTTCCGGAGATTGCCGATACGCTTACAATTAACTGTGGTTCCGGGAGACTTAAGGGAGCATCCCTCATAATTGACGGATTTCCGTTTCAAAGGAACCGATGAACGCTTGGAGGTTCAATATGAAATGCATTAAAAAACTTTTGGCACTTGCAGCAGTACTGGTCATTGGATGTGCTGCATCTTTCGCATACGATCCGGAACTCATGGTAGGACCGGAATTCGTTGCAAACCTGACGCGCAAGGATTTTTCAAAGGATATGGATAAAAAGGGCGAGGCATTCGCAAAGGATTTCATGAACAAGATGTGCAAGGAAATGGACGACCTGAATGTAACCCTTCTGGAAGTAACCAAGGTGAAGAGCAGCGAGATTACCGATGAGGTGATTGAGATGCATCAGTGCATTGAAGACGCCCTGCCTTCCGACGTAAGGAAGAACGATTCCTTTTCGACCTATGCTTTCAGGAAAATCGACGGAAACAGGGGACGCGCCGACGGTTGGCTGGTAGTGACCCATTATCTGGCGGAAGACAACATCATGAGCTACATCTATTATTTCAAGCTTGCATTCTGATTTGAATCCTGCATTTACGTAGGATTCACTGCAGATTCAAACGAATCGAAAACGCTCTCCGGAACTCTTGTTTTGGAGGGCTTTTTTTTGAAATTCAATGCTAACGTTTTTCGCCGGTGTAGCCTCCCCCTTGACCGCATGAGAATGCTGCCATAGAATAAAGTCATGGAGCAAAAAGTTTTTGAAAGAAATATGAGACACCCGATTTGCAGTCTGTCCGTGCCGATGAAATCTCTGGTTGCCAATCTGAACCGTTTTTTTAATCCGAAGTTTTTTTCCGTCGTCCTCTGTCTGTTTTTGACTTCTGCGTGTTTTGCAGATGACGGACCCTGGTTTTCGAAATTTTTCGTGCAGGGAAGCTGGAACCGATATTTCGCTCCCGACATGGCGGCGGACTATATAATGGATGACGGCGGTTTCCGTGTCGGCGTGGGCTATTCGTTCGATTTGCCATACAATCTTTCGGTGCCCGTTTATGTTGAAAGCGGATATTCCCATTTGATTGGAACGAATCCGATACTGCTTGACGTTAAGTCTGTTCCGCTGATTTTTTTCGGTGGCGTTGATTGGACGTTCATGGATTTTTTCAAATTCAATTTTTCGGTCGGAATGGGTGCGATGTTTTCCACCGTTGAACATTACGAAAGCGCCTATGACATGGTGAAGGAAAATCTTACCGTATCGGACGGAAGCGATTTTCTTTTTGCATTCCGTGCGGGACTTGGATTTGATTTGGTCGAAGGATTTGCGACGGTCTATGCAACTTACGGTCTGGACCTGATTCTGGAAACGGACGGTCCCATACCTCTTCCCGGACTGAATGTCGGACTCAGGCTCAACCAGATTCGGTTCAGTGAGGCGAAAGATTTTTTGACATCGCTCAGGGGGAAGAAAAATGAAAAGTAAATTGAAGGTTTTCTGTCAGTCGATTTTTCCGATGCTTTTGTTCTGCGCTGCACTGTGCGGCTGCTCCAATTTTTTTCACGGCATGATTCCCGGAAGCGACAATTCCATAAAATCCCTGAAGCTTTTCAAGGACGAAGACGATGCGACAATAAAAACTGACATATCTATAGAAGAAAAGAAAGCTACGGTGTATGTGAAGTCCGAATATGGCACTGTAAGCCTGCTTCCAAAAATCGGAGTTGCGTACAAAACCTGCGTGATTCCGATGACACAGGATTATCTGAAGAAGGCTTTCCCGGATTTGACCAGTCAGGATATCGTCTCGGCCCTTATGAATTTGATTTCGACCGATGACATGACTTCATGGGCAATCGATTTTTTGAAGGCTCATCCTGATTTCAACGTACCGCCTCTTGATATGCCCGTAAATTTTTCTTCCCCTGTGACTTTCCTTCTGGTTGCGGCGGATGGAAGCCCTGCGCTGTACACCGTGAGTGCGGTTTCTGTGAACGACATTTCAAATTTGACTGCAAGCGTTGGGGACGGACGTGCGACACTCTCATGGCAGAATCCAGTTGGAATGCCTTTTTCGAAAATCCTTGTTTCCTGTGATTCGCCCTCCGTTTCAGATTTGAAGCTTGATTATTCTGAGGATGTGACTGGAACTGCAACGTTTACTGGCCTTGAAAACGGAAAGGAGTACACGTTCAAAGTGAAGATTGATTTCGGTGACGGAATCTACGGACAGGAGCTTTCTGTCAGTGCAACGCCTTTTGCCGAGCCGATATCAAATCTGACTGCAAGGTCTGGGAATGGGGAAGTGTCTCTCTCATGGACGACTCCCGCAGATGATGGTGTGGACTATGTTGAGATAAAGGTAAGCCCCGGTGACTATGAGGCAAAAGTATATTCCACGGATACCCCGAACAATTCACATCTGGTAAGTCCGCTTGTTAATGAGACGGAATACACGTTCACGGCTATGGCTGTATACAAGTCTGGAAACGTGACGCAATCAAGCTCGGTTCGTGCTACTCCACATGATATGAGCATAGAGATGGTGGATGTGATTAAATCTGCTGTGACGGTGACAGGAAAAGCTAACACAAACAATGAT
>CACYBG010000127.1 GCA_902772605.1 uncultured Spirochaetaceae bacterium | reverse complement strand
TTTTGCTAACGAACGATAGTTTTTAAATGTAGTTTAAATATCTCTATTTTCTCTTGCGAAAAGATTTTAGAAAGTGTATTCTATATGTAAGGAAAAAATTTCCTAGGCGAACTCGGATTCCGCAAACGATGTAATCTGTAGTTTTGAGGCTGCTTTAGGGAGGAATAAAAATGGAAGCTAAAGAAGTGAACATAGCTTTTTTCGACACCCGATCCTATGACCAGGATTCTTTTTCGGATATCAACAGGTCATATCTTTACAACATCGATTACTTTGATTTTCACTTAAATGAAAAGACCGCCATGACTGCAAAGGGATATGACGTAATCTGTGCGTTCGTCAACGATACGATCAATTCAAAGGTCATAGCTACACTCAAGGAATGCGGTGTCAAACTGATTGCAATGAGATGTGCCGGCTACAATAACGTTGATCTGAAGGCTGCTGCAAAGGCTGATATAAAAGTCGTAAGGGTTCCTTCTTATTCACCGAATTCGATTGCGGAACATGCCGTTGCCCTGCTTCTTTCTTTGACCAGAAAAATCCCGCAGGCTTACATAAAGACCCGCTCCGGAAACTTTACCCTCAATGGATTGACCGGACGCAATCTTAACGGACTGACCGCCTGTATACTCGGAACCGGTCGCATTGGAAAACTGACGGCTGAAATCCTGAGCGGTTTCGGAATGAACGTTGAGGTTTTCGATGTTGTTCCCGACAATGAATGGGCTTCTTCTCACGGATTCAAATACGTCCAGCTGACACAGCTTTTTGCCGATGCAGACGTTTTGAGCCTTCACTGTCCGCTTACCGAGGAAACGAAACACATCGTCAACGCACAGTCCCTACAGTTGATGAAGCGCGATGCAGTAATCATCAACACTGGACGCGGCGCATTGATAGATTCCACCGCCCTGGTCAATTCGCTTAAAAAGCAGACTCTCGGTGGAGCAGCACTGGATGTTTACGAAGAGGAAAGCAAGTATTTCTTCGACGACTGGTCCGTAAACGTAATCCGCGACGACACATTGGCACGCTTGATGACATTCCCGAACGTCATAATAACGAGCCATCAGGCATTCCTGACTACAAATGCACTGAAAGCAATTGCAGCAACGACTTTGGAAAACATCAAGGCATTCACTACGGGTGCGGAACTTCAAAACGAAATAAAATAAAAAAATGTTGATCAATACTGGGGGACGGACGGATACGGTACAGTATTTCTCCGACTGGCTGCTTAAACGCTTTAAGGATGGGGTCGTGTATTCTCGGAACCCTCTGTTTCCCAATAAGGTCACGCGATATGAGTTGACTCCTAACAAGGTTGACTGCGTGATTTTCTGTTCTAAAAACTACGGGCCGATTCTGCCTCGGCTGCATGAAATAACGGACCGGTTCAATACGTATTTTTTCTATACGATTACTGCGTATGGAAAGGATGTGGAACCGGGTGTTCCGTCTGTCGATCAGAGCATAGACATCCTTTATAAATTGGAAAAACAGGTTGGAAAAAATCGGATTGTGTGGAGATACGACCCGGTACTGCTGACTAAAAAGTATACGATTCAACAGCATCTGATAACCTTCGGTCACATGGCTGCAAGGCTTTCGGGGCATGTTTCAAGGTGCGTATTCTCTTTCGTTGAGCTGTACGAAAAACTGCAGTTCAACATGCCGGAACTTCAGCTTCTGACGGAAGAGGATATGGAAGAACTTGCAGAGGGTTTCGGTTCCCTTGCAAAAAAATACAGGCTGCCCATACAGACCTGTGCCACAAAGACGGATTATTCAAGGTTCGGAATCATGCCGAGCGGATGTCTGACCCTTGAAGCCATTGGAGAGGCGAACGGCGTAAAATTCCGCAGCCTGAAGCACAAGGGGATGCGCTCCGGATGCAAGTGTATGGTCAGTCACGACATCGGGGCGTACAATACCTGTCCAAACGGTTGCCGCTACTGTTATGCGAATAAAAATCCTCAGTTGGCGGCTGAAAACTATGCGGCTCATAATCCTGATTCCGAAATCCTTCTGGGTGAAATTACGCCGGATGATGAGATTGTCTATGGAAATCAGGCGACTTTCCTGGATATTCCCGACCCTCAGCTGAATCTGTTCTGACGGGTGGGGAAGGGTGAAAATAATTTGGTCCTGTAATTAACGGGAGTTTCGATTGTTTTTAGGAAGGGGATATGGAGGTTCGATTCAGAAGGCGTTGATTTTTTCCGACAATTTAAAGATATCGGTTGATTGAATTTGTATCTGTATCCAGTCAATCGATTACCTAAACGACGTTTTCCGGGGGTGGAATATGAAGAGCCGGATTTTTTTCTTTATCATAAGTGCCTGTAGTCTTTTTATATTGAGCGGATGTGAATCTAATGATGGAAGGGTCGTAAATGGCAGTGGAACCGTTTCCGTCGGGCTGACCTATTTTAAAGAACAGACGACAGCAAAGGCATCCAGAATCCATCATTATGTGCAGAATCTTGACATGGAAAATTATACGGAAGTTGAGGAGCTTGAAGAGGACCGCGCGATTGAAAAGGGCGCGAGTACCGCCGATTTGGCAGTGGAAAGTCCGCTTCTTGAAGGATTTTATCCTGCTGGAATCACCATGGCGACAGACCCGGATGGAGTTGACGCTGCAAACGTGTATTACAACCGCAACAAGGTGACGCTCACTTTCAATCTGCTTCACGGTGAAAATACGGTCGGAGAAACAACATCTGTCATCAGCGGATATTTTGGTGCACCGATTGACGTAAGGAAAGACGTCGATTTGGGACACTCGTTTTTCCTGGACCACAATTTTGAACCGAGGTCTTTCCCGGCAACGGATGCTACCTATGATTTGAACGTCGGAAACATCGCCTATTTCATAGCTGAGACGGAAATTGAGGGCGGAACTTTTGTCCGCAACGTGAACGGAACCGAT
>CACYBG010000126.1 GCA_902772605.1 uncultured Spirochaetaceae bacterium | reverse complement strand
GGGCTTCGGCTACGCTCAGTCACCGGGGCTTGTTCGGTTATCGGGTTAGATTTTGTTCATGTATTAGGAAGAGCCACACGGATTCGAGATTACTGACGTAATCTCTTTAAGCAATTTGAAAAATCCAGGGTGTTATCGTTAACTTGCTTTACATGGCCCTTATTTTCATCAGCTTGAGGTTCCCTTCGACTTCGATTCTTTCATCCGGGGCAAAGGCAAACATGTCTTCGGGGGATGCTTTTTTCAAATTTACAGTACCTTCGCCTTCAATCACGAAGTAAAGCACCCTGTCGGAAGGTTTTTCGGATTCAGTGGCGGGAGACGGGATTTCGGACCATTTTCCATTCACGGATATTTCTTCCAGAGTGAAATACGGACATCTGAACGTTCCGGGAAATTTGACGAGTTTCTGCGCATCCAGATTCTTGATGCATGAAAGTCCCTTTTCCACCTGACATTCACGACCGCGGCCCCAGTCATAGAGCCTGTAGGTTATGTCGCTGGACTGCTGGACTTCAAGGAGCCTCAATCCACCGCCGATTGCATGGACGGTCCCGGCTGGAATGTAGGCAAAATCACCCTTCTCTACCGGAACCGATTTCATGTATCCTTCAAGGGCATTCCGTTCAACGGCATCCTTAAGCTCTTCAACGGAATACCGGCCGTTCATCCCGTAAATCAAGCGGGAATCCTTTTTTGCTTCCAGGATGTACCAGCATTCGGTTTTTCCGCGGCATCCTTCAAGCTTTTCCGCCATTTCGTCATCCGGATGAACCTGAACGCTCAGGACGTCATCAGCCTGAATGACCTTCACCAAAAGCGGATAGTCGCCTCCGACAAAGGATTCAAAATCTTTCTGACATCCGTTCGGGTGCGTCGAAGCAATCCACAGTTCGTATCCCCAGATTTTTTCAGATTTAATGGCATTAAGCTTAAGCAATTTTACGCTCCAAACCGAATGTGGTTCATCTATAATCTACAGTCTAGTTTTCCCAAAGCTTTTCGGGATAGTAGCCTTCCTCGATTTTCTTTGCAATTTCCTGCTTTACGATTTCACGGTCTTCAGGATAAGTCATTCCGAACCATCTTTCAGTAGAGGTGTAGAATTTGATTTTTCCCTCGCCCTTTTTAACGATGTCCGATGCGGCGACCGGCAGAAGTGCTTCAGACTTTGGAAGTCCCAGTGAAGTCTTCTTGAAATCATCCCAATAGTCGTGGAACGTTTCAAAAGCCTTGAGACTGAATGCAAAAAGGTTCATGCTGACCCATTCCTTTCCGGTCATCTCGATATCCTTTCCGTCGATTTCACTGATAATCTTTCCGTCCCTGTATCCAATCTTGGTGTTTTCGGTTATCGATTCAAGATATCCGTCCTTTACCGTACAGACTCCGCGGCTTACCGTTCCAGACGGACTGAGAGTGTTTCCAAGCACGTATCCTACGACCGCATGTTCCCTGCTCATCGGATCGCTTTCAGAAAGGCAGCTTCCAAGGGTCTTGAATGCATCGCGTCCGTAATAGTCGTCCGAATTGATTACTGCAAACGGGGTCTTAAGGGCTTTTTCTGCACAGAGAACCGCATGCATGGTTCCCCAGGGCTTGGTCCTTTCAGCCGCCATCTTGATTTCTTCATCGCTCAAAAGTGCATGACCTTCCTGAAACACATATTCTGCATCCATGTTTTTTGCAACGCGGTCAAACAGTTTTTCACGGAAATCCTTTTCTATGTCCTTCCTGATTATATAGACAACCTTTCCGAATCCGGATTCCCTGGCATCATAAGCCGCAAAATCAAGCAGGCATTCACCGTTTTTTCCAACGGAATCAATCTGCTTTACTCCACCGTAGCGGCTTCCCATTCCTGCTGCAAGTACCAAAAGTGTCGGTTTCATAGTTCCCCCTTACAAATCCCTACAAAATGCAAATCACCTCGAAAAAAACTGGAGTTTTTGGAGGTTTTATATAGCCCCTTTTCATTTAGGGTGCACCATACCTGCATGAACCGGTGCTTTCCGACTGGAAAACAGAGTTTCACGCAGGATTTAATTCAGTGAACTTCAAATTAAAACAAATTATGCCTTATGCCGTTACAGTTTCAAGGGCAAGTTTAATCATGTTCGTAAACGTGGTCTGCCTTTCCTGTGCCGTAGTTTCTCCGCCCAGTACGATGTGGTCGCTTACGGTCAGTATGGCAAGGGCCTTCCGTCTGAATTTAGCCGCCAAAGTATAAAGTTCTGCAGCTTCCATTTCAAGTCCCAGGGCACCGTATTCGGCCCAAAGCTTCCAGTTCGACTTGTCGTCATAGAAGTTGTCGCTGGAAACGCAGAGTCCTACCCTGTCATTCAGTCCCATTTCCACTGCCTTCTGATGGGCGGTTGAAAGGAGTCCGAAATCGGCAACCGGAGCAAAGTGAAAGCCGTTGAAACGCTGGGTGTTGAGTCCTGAATCGGAACATGCACCGCTTGCAAGGATTACGTCTCGCAGGGCAATGTCGCTCTGGATGGCACCGCAAGTTCCAACCCTGACAGCCTTCTGTACGCCGTAAAACCTGAAAAGTTCGTTTACATAAATCGAAAGTGACGGCTG
>CACYBG010000125.1 GCA_902772605.1 uncultured Spirochaetaceae bacterium | reverse complement strand
TCTCTCGGGACTGATTTTCACATCGGAAGCGGCCCCCATTTCAACGCTCGGAACGGAAGGCTTCGATTCATCATCTGACGAAAGGACCTCATCAACCCACGAAGATTTACCGTCGGACTTATCGACCGGCTTTTTTTCTTCCACGGCATCCTGATTCTGAACGGCGGATGTTCCGGAATCAGAGTCCTTCTTTGAAGACAGAAGCTTGACGGCACCGTACACCAGAAAAACGACGGACAGAACGCATGCAAGATACTTCAGGAATTTTGAAATCAAAAGCCTGTCTTTTTTCGACATTTCCATTTTCATATTTACCCCTTAATTAGCTGACATTTCCAGAAATTCATTTCGATTGATTTTCAACATGGAAGCTCCACCGATATTCCGGCTCCATGCGGCTCACAGTTGTATGCAGAGATTTTTCCTCCCAGACTTTCAACGACGGTCTGCGCAATCGAAAGTCCCAGCCCTGCCCCACCGACTGAACGCACATGAGCCTCATCCCCACGATAGAAACGCTTGAATACGTTCGGAAGCACCGACTCTGAAAATCCGGGTCCATCGTCTTCTATGAATATGCGCATTGCAGAATCGATTTTTTCCCAGCCGAGTCTGACAGTACATTCCCGTCCGGAAAATTTTACGGAATTGGAGACTGCAACCGTCAAAACCTGATGCAGAAGTTCCGAATCCGTCCTTATGGTTTCCGACCCCTCCTCAGGCAGCACGAAATCCACATCAGGATAAACCGAAAGGAATTCTTCGACAATCCTCAGGAACATCTTCCTTAAGTCCACATCGGAAATGACGGGCTTTACCTTTCCGTTTTCAATCCGCGAAACTTCCAGCAGGCTCGTTATGATTGAGTCCATCGACTTGGCTTCGTTTTTGATTGATTCAAGGGACTTCTGAAGCTGTTCGGAATCATCCTTTCCCCAGCGGAGCAAAAGGTTGGCCTGTCCCAAAATCACCGCGACCGGAGTCTTGAGTTCATGGCTCACATCGGACGTAAAATTTTTCTCGCGTTCAAAATCAGCCTTAAGCCGGACGAAAAGCGAATTGAATGTTGCCGCCAGACTGTCGATTTCATCACCGGTTCCCGAGCGTGGAAGCAGGGTTCCCAGATTTGAAGACGAAATTTTCTCTGCCGATTTCGTAAGGCGTACGACGGGCGACATCGTGTTTTTCGTAATCAGAAGTGAAATCAGGAATGAAAGGAGCAGTATGGGAACGACGGCGATTGCAATGGCAGGAAGGATTTTGTCCAGAAGATGCGACGAAATGTCCCTTTCCATATCGAGCGAAACCTGAATCAGATATTTTTCATCGGGAGTCGTCTTGGTCATGTAAAGAACCTTCAGGTCTCCGTCAATGTAGAACCCCTTCGACACGTAGATTTTTGCACGCGAATCGGTTTTCGGAAGGATCGGCATCATCTGGTCGTTCGTAAAGACCTTCTGTGAAAAATCGGACTCGGTTGAAGTTACGACATACGAAATGTAATACGGAATCCTCGAAAGTTCAAACGGCAATGCAGGCTGCCTTCTGGAAAACGACGGTTTCCTTTTTTCACTTCTCTCGGTCTCAGTCTTTTCAGGCTCAGTCTTCTCGGGTTCAATCTTCTCGGGTTCAATCTTCTCGGGTTCAATCTTCTCGGGCCCGTTCTTATCGTCTGGCGGTATCCTCTGCAATGGTACCATCCGTTCACCGACGATTCTTTCTATTTTAATTGCGGCATCCATCAGCTCCCGGTTCTGTTCGTTCCTGACGAAAAAATAAATCAGCGCAATCATGGCACATGAAAGTGCAATCACCGAGCTTGCAAGTACGAGCATGAATTTCAAGGATATTCTGAAAGCCACGGATTTTTTCATTTCCAGACGTACCCCGCACCCCTAACGGTCTTTATGTATTCCTCTCCGCACGGCTGATCGATTTTTCCGCGCAGATATCCGACGTATACGTCAACGGTATTTACGTCTATGAAATGGTCCTTGCCCCAGACCGAATCGATAATCATGTCGCGGCTCAAAACCTTACCCGCATTTTCCATAAAAAACCTGAGCATCTGGAATTCGGTCTTTGAAAGAGAGAGGACGTTTCCCTTTACCGTAACCGTCATTCCGTTTACGTCCAGACTGACATCCCTTGTCGAAAGCCTGTTCGATTGAGCCGGCCTTGAAACCCTCCTCAATACGGCGTTTATCCTTGCAAGCAGTTCCTCGATGTCGAAGGGCTTTGAAATGTAATCGTCGGCACCCGAATTCAGCCCGTTGATTTTATCAAGGGTTTCGCCTCGTGCAGTCACAAGTATTACGGGAAGGTCGCCAATCTGCCTTATGCGACGCAAGACTTCAAGTCCGTTGATTTCGGGAAGCATCACGTCAAGGAGTACAATGTCGGGCTTTTCACTCTCGATTTTCTCCAGAGCTTCACGTCCGGTTTTTGCAACGTCGGTTTCAAATCCTTCGTGCTTAAGTTCGGGCCTTACAAAATCAATAATTCCGTCATCATCATCAACAATTAAAACCTTCATGACACCTCACGTAAAATCCGGATGACCGGCATCTGCAAATCACTTCTTTTCAGAAGACTTTTTGTCCGGCTGACTTTCGTTTCCGGAATCCTTTTTGTCAGCCGATTTGTTTCCATCCTGCACGGGAACTTCAACGGCTTCTTCGGTTTCTGACATTTGGTCATCGGGAATTTCATCGGTTTCGATTTCGACAGGATTCTTTTCCTTTCTGATGTAATCCGGCCTGACTTCACTCGGATTGTACCAGTTGTCGAGCGTTTCGGTGATTTCCGGATCCTCATATTTCAGATAATCCTGCCAGAGCTGTTCAGGAAGAAGCACGTAAGGAGTCGGAAAATTCTTCACCTTTATCTGTGAAATTTCAGTTTCATAATCATGGAATTCGTCCTTCGCCTTTGCAGCAGTCTTCACTTCCCTTTCGATTTCCTCAAGTTCGGCATTTATCAAGACCTCCCTGATTCTGTCGGCATTGACCTGATATGCAAGTCGCCACACCTTGTCCTTTGCAATCGGATAGTTCGGAAGCCAGTTCATGCAGTCCTTCAAATCGTTGTAATAGGTGTACGTATGATTCAATCCCAGATGTGCAATCAGAAGAGTGTCTTCCTCAAGGTGGATTGTCTCGACGATTTCCTTGTAATGCGCAAACGGAGGATCCCTGGTCGTATCGTAAACCGACGGACTCATTATCAGCAGTGCAAAAAGGAACGGAGCTGCAACCGTAAGGAAGCCGACCTTTATTATGTTCTTGATTTTTATCATGTCCAGGAATTTCGCCGCCATGTAAAACAGAATCGGTATGCCGACAATCATTCCGTTGAGCGACATCCTGTAGCCCATTTCGGTATCAAGATTCCAGAACGGAAAGTATGCAATCGACACGAAAAAGAATTCAACCGATATCTTCCTGTTGATTGCCGTCAGTGCTATTATCATTATCCACGCAATCAGATTGCAGACCGTTATTTCGATTGAACCGAACAATCCCTTTACGCCCATTGCGTCCCTGACCGTTTCATGAAGGAATGCGAACGACGGGAAAGCGAATGAATTTCCAAAACGCGGTGACCTGCTCAGGATGATTACAAGCACGATTCCGCAGAGAAGGAAGATGCACGAGACCATCGGGAATGAAGACCTTCCGTTTGATTTCCTGTCCCTGAATTTCGTAAGCAGATAGAAAAGCGTAAAAAGAAGTCCGTAGCCGGCACTGGTCTTGTGGCTGAAAAACGAAAGCGTAAGCAGAACCAGAGACAGCACGATGTTTCCGATTCGGTGAATCAGACGTTCCTTTTCCTTGAATGCCGATATGAGGCTTGCAATGTAAAACAGCAGGAAGAAAAGTCCGGTCTGATTGTTTATGTAGTTGACCGACATTGCCGTTCCGCAGACCGATGCAGCCATGAAAAGCATTCCGAGCAGGGAAAGCAAAAACCTGTATGCCGATTTTTTAAGCGATACGAAAATCACCGTGAATATGGAAAGCGATATGATTGCAGATGAAAGCGCCGCCCATATCTTTACGCCAAGGATTGAATCTCCGACAACGCCCGAAATGAATCCTGCAATGTAATATCCGCATTCCGTATCGGGATTTTCAAGCTCCATGTTTACGACGAAGGATTCCGCCTGTATTACATAGTAGAATCCGTCCAATCCGTTCGGATACTCGCTTTTCCTGAGCATGGAAAACCTGATTGAAAAAATACCCAAAAATAAAACTGCAACCAAAAGAAACCCGAAGGATTTCCACAAAACATTCCTTTTATCCATTTTCACCCGTATTTATTTATAGTACATTCCTAAGATTCACTGACGGTTCTCCAAAAGCGGCTCATACATCATCTTTGCGTGATTTTCCGCCACCAATTCTTCACCGACATATTCATTATCGACAAAATGCTTCCTGAAAATCCTATTATGCCGAACATAAACGTTTCCGACTTCATTCGATATCCAGTGCTCCTTCTGATAGATTTCATATCGGTCTTTTTCCGGCTGAGTACAGCGCCATTCACCGCAAAGCCTGTTGTTTTCAATCCAGACCAAAAGCAGGTATGGATTTTCCGTCTTATTGAAAAGCATGAGGTCCCGGTAATTGTAAACGCACGTGGCTCCGCTTCCAAACGGCTGAGTCCTGTTCGAGTCGGGAAACACGTCATAACTGTGCCTCCACCTTTCAACCACGCTCAGATTCGTGTGCAGGGTCATCCAGTAAATCAGGTTGGAAAGTGCACACAGTCCGCCGCCGGTTTTTGCGACAGGATGACCGTTTACCAGCATCATGCCCTTTTTATAGCCCTTCATTTTCGTGGGATTTCCAATCAGCTTCCAATAGGAAAATATCTTTCCCGGTTCAAGTACGGTTCCTGAAACTTTTTTTATTGCAATGCACAGATTGTCGACTTTTCCGTTCTGCAGTTCAGAATCTTCCTTAGAAAGGTTCCTGTAAAGCATCGACGAATGTGAAAAAACTACGAAAGGATATTTCCCTTTCAATTCTTCCGTTTCCGCCCTGGATCGTTCTGCAAAACTTCCCGACAATCGAATCCAATGAAAATAACGAATCATCCTGTAGAGGGCTATCCCACACATCACCCTGAACCTGCTCCGTTTTTTCTGGGGTACGAATCCGCTTAAAGTTTTTTTGCTCATCTAAAAGAAAATCATCTCCCACCGAAATCCTCTAGGCTCGGAAACCGCCGATTGAAACCGTAATTTTTGTCCGGCCCCAACGGCAGATTTCCAAGACGCACTGATCAACGCTTTTCGCATCAATCAGCAGTTTCCCATATCATGATTATGGACTTTTACGCTATGAATTTTACGCATGCAGATTCAGCGGGAATCACAACATGATTTACACCGTTTATGATTACGTTGTCACCGTCCAGCCTTATGAGCCTTGAAGTAACCGTATCGACATAAGAGACCCTTGCCTTCACGTAAATCTTGCAGTTTCCAAGTTCATAGCTCTTTGATGCAAAATCGTCGCGCACAAAGACCAGGGTTCCCAAGGCAGACGCTTCCTGAGAAATCTGTTCGGCCGTATTCTTGTCATCGATGTAGCTGGAGACCTTGTTTACGCTGCAGTCGGAAAGAACCACGCAGTCGTACATGCCCGTAACCTTGAATGAAGAACCTTCTCCTGCCGCAGTGATATAGGTTCCGCTTCCGTCTTCAGCCTTGAGAATGAGGCATTTCTGACCTTCCGGATTGTATGCAGGCTTGAAAAGCGACTTGAACTTAACGTCGAAATCTGAGTTGAGCATGTTCCTGGAGATTTCTTCCTGAATCTGCTTGATTTTTTCAACGCCGACAAAAGGGATGACCTTTCCGCGATACAGGAGCCTTACGTCGTCAAGGCAGGTATCCTCATACTGGGTTCCCTTGTAAACGTCTACAATCTTGAATTTAATCGTCTGGGCTGTCTGTGCGTGTTCGAATTTAATCGACTGCCAATCCTTGATTCCGTCCTCAAGGGTATATTCCTTGCACTGGATGTGTTCGCCTGCAACCTGAGATATTTCCAGAACCTTGATGCGGTTGTTTATCTCCCAGCTGTCCTTTGCGGCAAATCCGTTTACCAGCTGAATTTCATCGAAACTGACTGGCTCGGAAAATTCAACCGTAATCGTCTCGCCGATTCCGTCGCCATCAACAGATTCGCACCATGTATTGTTGAAATCGCCGTCAAGGATGTTCGCTGGGGAATAAAGGAATTTTCCGGCAAATTTCGTTTCGACCAGTTCGCTTGATGCAGATACGGACATGACGGGCGCTTTTTCCGTCTGAGCCATAAACCATGCACCCGTATCCTCTTCAACGGAATCAGCCGATGCATCCTGAGTCACAGCCTTGACCTGAGTTTTCTTTTCAGACGGTTTTTTATCATCTTCACCGCATGAGGTAAGTCCGACCAGAATCATTGCAATTCCGGCAAGCTTCAGCAACTTTTTCATAACTCCTCCCATAAAGCCCCAGATTGCATTTAAGGCAGCATCCAGGTACATTCCATATAAAAAAATAAACTATAACAGTCTAGCATACAAAAGCCTGTTTTGGGAATTAAATTGCTAAATTACGTCGTAAAACTTAAAAAAAATTCTGCATTTTGATGACAACGGTTATTTTCACGGAATATATATATATCAGGAAGCGGGAGATTCTGCCGTTTTCCTACACCCTACTGATGATGCTGGAGTTTATATGAAGGTTTTCAGTTTTTCACCTTTTGGATACGAAGGTTCCCTTGTAAGCGTTGAAGTCGATTTGAGGCGAGGGATTCCGGCGGTTGATCTGGTCGGACTTGCAGATGGAGCGGTAAAGGAAAGCCGGGAAAGGATGAGGTCTGCAATCAGGAACAGCGGATATGAATTTCCTCCCGAGCGGGTACTCATAAGCCTGTCGCCAGCCGACCTGAAAAAGGAAGGTGCAGGATTCGACCTGGCCATTGCACTTGCAGTTCTTGATGCAAAAAAAAGGATTGATGAATCTGACGAAAATCCTGAAGGGACGCCGCTTGATTCAGAGTCGCAAACCCGTTCGATTCCGAATGAAGATGAATGCGGAATACTTGTAATGGGAGAGCTTGAACTGAACGGAAAAATCCGGCCTGTAAGGGGTGTACATGCAGCAGTCAGCACGGCCTTGTCGGGAGGAATCAGCATGTGCATAGTTCCGACGGGAAACAGCGAAGAAGCAAGGGATGTTCCGGGCATGAAGGTCTTCGGTGCGGAAAACCTGTGCGAGGCATTTGAAGCCATGGATAGGGAGGATGTATTTACGGAAAGGTCGGACGGAAAGCTTTTCGACAGCAGATACAACGCCCCGGAAAATTCGGTTGAAATCAACGGCATACTGTTTCCGCCACAGGAGGGGGACTTTGATTTCAATCAGGTCAGGAATCAGGATTTTCTGGTTCGCGGACTTCAGATTGCAGCTGCCGGGGGACACAATCTTTTGGCTTATGGACCGCCCGGTTGCGGAAAAACGCTCACTCTCCAGCATTACGGAAATCTGGTCCCCCTTTTAACGGTCGAAGAGGCTCAAAGCGTCACCAGGATACATTCGATTGCAGGACTCCTGAATCCCGGACAACCGTTGAAAAGGAAAGCTCCGTTCAGACAGCCCCACCAGACTGCAAGCATAGAGGGAATCTGCGGAGGTGGTCCACACTGCGCCCCAGGTGAAATTTCACTCGCACACAACGGGACCCTTTTTCTGGATGAAGCGGCCGAATTCAAGGCTTCCGTACTGCAGATGCTCCGCGTACCGCTTGAAAGCAAGTCCATAACATTAAGCCGCGCCGGAAGAACGACAGTCTATCCTGCGAATTTCCAGATGCTGATTGCAACAAATCCATGTCCGTGCGGATTCTACGGTTCAAAGGAAAAAATATGCCTGTGTTCTGCAAGGGCTGTCGAACAGTATTGGAAGAAATTTTCGGGACCTCTTCTGGACAGAATCGACATAAGGATTCAGGTCGATGGAAAATGCAGCGACGGATCCCCTGCCCCGAAATCAACTGCAGAACTGCGAGTAGACATAGCCAGGGCCATTCAGGTTCAGCGCAAAAGACAGGGAAAAAAGAATGCCAGCCTTTCACCGTCGGAAATCGCAGACTATTGCAGGACTACCGATGATGCAAGGAAAATTCTGGACCAGAGTGCCAAGCGGCATCAGTTTTCACCAAGAGCCGTAAGCGGATGCATGAAACTCGGTCGGACGATTGCAGACATGGCAGGCAAGGAAACTATTGATGCAGAATGCATGTCGGAAGCAGTAAAATACAGGAAAAACCAGGGAGGAATGGAGCTTGGACAGTTTTAATGACAAGGTATAAAAAAAGACCGGATTCATCAGAAACCGATCTTCAAGTGCCGGCTCTGAGACTTGAACTCAGACGCTTTTGAAGGCAAAGGATTTTGAGTCCTTCGTGTCTACCATTCCACCAAGCCGGCTTAAACTCCTATCAATATATCAAAAAACAAAAACTGTTTCAAGAGGGAATCATGATAATTATGAAAAGTTTTAACATCAGTCTGCATGGAAGAAAAACGGTCGGTCGGCTCTGCGTGAAACCGGTTGAAAAACGCCCGTTCGGGGACTGTTTATAATTTGGACGAAAATCGATATAATATGCTCCTTGGCATGGCTAGGGACCTAAGCTGTCATGCGGCCATGTTCTTCGGAACTTCAAGCTCCCGGTATTCAACGGAATCGGGATTTTACCGGGCAGACAAGCTTACGCCAGGGACGGATCAGGAGAACGAAATGACGGAAACACCGGAACATGTTTTAAAATCAGTATTTGGATACGATTCATTCAGACCCATGCAGCGTGAAGTCATTCAGAACGTTCTGGATGGTCGCGATACCGTAGCAGTCATGCCGACCGGCGGTGGAAAATCAATCTGCTATCAGGTTCCTGCACTGATCATGAAGGGGCTGACAATCGTAATCTCCCCGTTGATTGCACTTATGCAGGATCAGGTTTCACAGCTTGAAGAACTCGGCGTTCCGGCAGTCTTTCTGAATTCGTCGCTTGAAAGGGATGCATACTTCACTACCTGCCGCAAAATCAGGGACGGAAAAGTCAAGCTCCTGTACATTTCACCGGAGGGATTGAACACGCAGAAGATGCAGGACCTACTTCATTCCGAAAACATCCATGTCGATTGCATTACGATTGATGAAGCGCACTGCATAAGCGAATGGGGACATGATTTCAGACCCGACTACATGGAGATTGCAGGACTCAGGAACACTTTTCCGAGGGCTGTATGTCTTGCACTCACGGCAACTGCAACAAAAATCGTTCAGACGGACATTGCGGAACAGCTTCACATGGAAAATCCGGCAATAATGGTCTCAAGCTTCAACAGGCCGAACCTCTATCTTGAAGTAAAGCGCAAGGACCGTGCACTCAGCCAGATTGAAAATTTCCTGAACGACAGACCAGACCAAAGCGGAATAATCTACTGCATGTCCAGAAAACACGTTGATGAACTTTTCACGGAACTGAACGGAAGGGGATTCAGCGTCTCAAGATATCATGCAGGACTTTCGGACGAAATCAGGTCGGAAAACCAAAAGGCTTTCATCCAGGGAAAAAAGGACATAATGGTTGCAACAGTGGCATTCGGCATGGGAATCAACAAGCCTGACGTAAGGTTCGTCGTCCACTACGACCTGCCGAAATCAATAGAACAGTATTATCAGGAAATCGGACGTGCCGGAAGAGACGGACTTCCTGCAAACACGCTGCTCCTTTACAGTCCGGCAGACATACACAGAATCAGGTATTTCTTCAACGAAAAGGAAGACCCGTCAAAGGATGAAAGGCTGCTTCAGGCAATGGTAAAATACGCCGAGGCAAAGACATGCAGAAGACATTTCCTGCTGAGCTATTTCGGTGAATCATACAATCCCCTGGAAATCGAAAATCCATGCTGCTGCGACGTATGTTCAAAAGGCGACGTGGAAAACAACGACATGACGATTGCATCCCAAAAATACATGTCCTGCGTACTCAGGACGAAACAGAGATACGGGGCCAGCTATGTAATCGACGTGCTGCTTGGAGCAAAGACAAAGCGCATACTTGAAAACGGCGACAATAAAATCAGCACGTGGGGGATAGGAAAGGACATGAGCAAACAGGACTGGCTGGAATTGAATTCATGTCTTCTTGATGCCGGATACCTGAACAAGACCGACGACTACAACGTAATAAGCGTCTCCCCGTACGGATACAGGATGCTCAGGGAAAGGCAGAAGATAATGCTCCCGATACAGCCCCATAAAAACAGGACCGTGCAGTCGTTCCCGAAGAAAAAGACCGTTTACCTCATCGATGAAAATGATGAAGAGGGAATCCGCATTGCAGAAGACCTCAGGGCATGGAGACGAAATCTTGCCGATGAAATGAACGTAGCCCCGTACATAATCTTCGCGGACAAGACAATGTTCGACATTGCAAGCAAAAAACCGAAGGACATGGACGAGCTTTTAAGGTGTTCGGGTATCGGAGAAACCAAGGCGAAGAAAATCGGAAAAGAAATTCTCCGCATAGTCAACGAAGGATAACGGCTATTTTTTTCCCTATCGATTGAACCTAAACCACTTGAAGTCAAAGTTGCTCCCCGGAAGGAAAACGAAGGAAACCCTGTTCATGCCGGACACGCCCTCAATCGGAAAGACCTTTTCTTCATAGGAGTCGGTTTTTCCGAATTCAAGTATCCTGTTGACGTCTCCATCCGGTCCCGAAAATTTTACGTGAATCGTATTGTCCACGTGTGAACATCCATAGACGGTAATCGATGAAGCTTTGTCGTCGCCAAAATCCATTGAATCGAATTCAAGGACGACGTTGTTTCCGATTCCGGTCACGGCATCATCGCCACGGACAAATGAGTCGCCGAACACCGAATTGCAGTCAAGCGCACACAATTTCGAATATGCCTTCGCAGATTTTTCGAATATGATTCCCTGAACCGAAAGTGCAGATTTGAATGCAAGTGAAATGGTCTTGAGTCCGAAAAGCCTTCGCGGCAAAACATATGAATTTGACTGATATGTATTATAGATGGAAGGTGACGAATAATGGCAGTCCATCAGTTTTTTTCCGGAACCGTCATCAGGATTTCCCTCCCAAATTTCAAAGTCGAGTTCAGTATCGAATGAGAAAATCGGAATGGAGAAGGAATCGGAACCGTCCTTTCCGAAATCAACGCGGTCGAACGAAAACCAGTTCCTGTCGTTTCCGGTAAAAGCTCCTCCGTTAAAACTCAACTCGATTTTTCCGAGCGACTTGGAACACTTGCACGTTTCAATCAGTTCATACGGATTTCTGACGGCTCGACCCAATCCGCTTACGGAGAATTCAAGTTCGGAAATTATTTCGCTGTACGGACCTGCGTTTGATGCAGTGCACGTCAATCTGAAATCACCGTCGCTCAGTCCGGAAATCACGGCCCTTTCACCTTCCAAAGTCTTTTCCACTTCGATTTTTGCACAGTCCGACCTTACGCCTTCAAGCATCATAGGAAGCCAAGAAAGTTCACGTAGGGTTGCATCTTTCGGATGTATCACGGCATCGACGGTAACGGTCCTTGAATCAGGATTAAGGGTCTTATCTCCCCTGCAAATCAAATCGATTTTTCTGACCGGAACCTCATCATTTTCAACTCCGATTATTTTTCCGGACGCGGCTTCCGACGCAGATTCATCGATGGAACCGCAATTGAAAACAAGGGTGCAGCTTTCGACGTTTTTTCCTGCAGCAGTAACCGAAAAATTTGAGTTTTCCGAACCGGCACGAACCATTGCAAGGAGCCTGTTTCCAAAAAGCTTACGGCTCATTGATTTTCCGTCCGCACACCTGTACTGACCGCAATCGGTCGAATCACCGTTGTCGCATCCGACTAGCACTGCATCGCCTTCAACCGAAATCTGCACGCGGGTCCTGGAATTTTCAACCGGATTTCCGTCGCAATCAAGAGAACCGACATCAATGAAATAAAGACGACCGGCAGATTCCTTTTCGACGTACATCACCAGCTTGGACGCATCCTTGAAAGATTTTTTTTCTTCACGTGCAGTTACATTTCCGGATTCATCATAAGCAAGCGCAACCAGGCATCCCCTTTCATACGGCACGCCCTCCCATGTTGCAGCAAGTTCCTTACCAAAGTCATGGTCAACGGATTTTCTTCCGAGCGAACGACCGTTTAAAATCAGCTCGACGGAATCCATGTTCGTGTAAGCCCTTACGTCGATTTTCTGTCCCTCGTTGAAATCCCAGTACGGAAGAAGGTGAACGAAAGGAGATGCATTTTTTCCGCGCCACATCGACTTATATATATAGAACGAATCCTTTGGAAATCCGGCCGTATCAATCTGTCCGAAAAACGAATTTCGGGTCGAATACGGTGTCGGTTCCCCTATGTAATCCCAACCGGTCCACAGAAACTGTCCCAGGCTGTAATCGGTATCCCTGTCGGATGCAAGAACGAAAGCGGAATCCCTTGCCCCCCAGCTCGGACTGCAGTTTCCCAGGGATGAACATTGATTGTCCATGAAAGTCAGAAGCCTGTTCGAAAGCGGAAAGTGATAGATTCCCCGACTCTGAACAGTGCTTGACGTTTCGCTTCCATATATTTTCCACGACGGATTTTTTTCATGATGACTTTCATAAAGCCTTTCACTGTAATTGTATCCGACCGCATCGATTTCTCCGGCGCATTTCTGAGCTCCATCCCACTGCATGTAATTTGAACCGATAGTAACGGCGGCATTTTTTTCAGGATCGAACCGACGGCAGATTTCCCTGAGGTCTTTCGTTATGGCAAATCCGTTTCCCGAATGCGTGTCGTAGATTTCATTTCCGATGCTCCACATGAAAAGCGATGGATGACATCGGTCGCGGCGTACCTGGGCAGCACAGTCCCTTTCATGCCATTCAACGAAATGATTTCCATAATCGTAAACGGTTTTCGGTTTTTCCCACATGTCGAAACATTCGTCGTCAATCAAAAGTCCCATGAGGTCAGCAAGGTCCAGATATTTTTCATCCTGAGGATTGTGAGATGTACGGATTGCATTCACGCCCATTTCCTTGAGCTTTATGAACTGTCTTCTTGCCGCAACCAAATCAAACTCAGCACCCAAAAGTCCAAGATCATGATGCATGCACACCCCTTGGATTTTCACATGCTTTCCGTTGATGAAAAGTCCCCTGTCGGAATCAAAGTCAAAATCCCTGAACCCGACCTGCCTTTCGATTGAATCGATTTTTTCTCCGTCCTTCATCAGCGAAACCTTCAGCACATAGACGGCCGGATTTTCACAGTCCCACAGCAGAGGATTTTCGACGCACGCCGTAAATTTTTCAACGGTGATTTTTTCATCCCGATTGAAGCTTTCACCCATTGCAGGCGCAAGGATTTTTGTAACGGATGATTGGCGCTCGACATCAGAAAAATCAAGGGCTTTTCCATCGGCAGAAAGGATTTTATATTCAAGGTTAAGGCCGTCTGTCGGTCCCTGAATTTCGGTCTGAATCGAAACCGTCCATTTTCCGCAGTAAGCTTTTTTTTCAGACGGACGCGCAGTAAAATAGATTCCGTCGCAACAGATTCTGCTCAGTCCACATTCAATCAGTTCCACGTCGCGATAGATGCCGGCCCCGGAATACCATCTGGAATTCGGATTCTGATAGACGGCAATCAGCTCGACAGTATTTTTTCCATCGACTGCAAAACCGGTGATTTCAAATTCAACCGTCGTGTATCCATATTTCCATGAACAGGCAAGCTTTCCGTTTATCCACACGGACCAATTCATGTACACTCCGCCGAACCTGAAGAAATATCTTTTTGAAGGCTCCGGATGAAGTTCAAAGTCCTTTCTATAAAATCCGACCGAATTTTCGTAGAGATTTTCTGCATCGTAAATCATCCAGTCGTGAGGAATTTCAACCGGCGAAAAATCCGACTCGGGTGGAATCTTTCCGTAAAAATCTTCGCTTCTGTAAATGACAGGTTTTTCTCCGTCTATTAAAGGCTGATTTTCTACATGAAGCTTGGCAAAACGCCATCCGTCGTTAAAAAGTTTTCGCATAGGATTTCCTCTGAATGAAAAAACGTGTTTACACAGTTTAGCCGTCTTAAAATCGATTCATGCCGGCATAAAAAAGAGTACCCCTTCACACCGTCCGCCGCAACATTAGTTTTTAGGGATAAAAATCATCAGTTTTTTCACTACCGGACCCGGCTGCCCAAGCGATTTAAACAGGCTGAAATCATTGCAAAAAACAGTTCTACACTAAAGCGCGTCATGCTTTCATCCGATGGAAGAATGATAAAGTGTTTCTCTAAAAACTCCATTCTAAGCTTTTTAGGGTTTATCTTAAGTAACTGAACGGATTTTCAACTGTTTATGAAGAGGGAACCTTTACCCTAATGAAAATCGTCTGCATTTTTGGAGGCCTTGCAATGAAGAAGAAATTAGCGGTTTTAGCCATTGCCCTTTTTTTAATGTCAAAACTTTTTGCCATAAGCGTGAAAAATGATTTCCGCAATCTGGGAACAGCAAAGGAGCTGAACGGAAAAACCTATGTCCTCCTCATTTTCGTAAGCTATCCAGGAACGGAATGGAGCACGTCGTCAATCAATGAATTCGTATCAAGGGTATATGCAGCGACGGGATGGCTGACAAAAGTCGCCGCCGAACACGGAAAGACTGCGGAATTTTCCATATATACGCTTGGAAATACGGCACTTGGACTTCCGAAAATCTCGATGGCGGCCCCTCAATACTCCACGACCATAATAGACGATGCAATGGCCGCAGCAGGATATCCGCCGAACTATGATTTCGACCGTTATGTCCGTGAAAACACCGACTGCACGAACTCGCTCGTAATCGTCTGTTCGAATGAATCCGGCCGATGCTTTTCACTTCCGCACAACAAGGAGCTCTCCGACTGGAACAAGACCTACAGAGGCTCGGACTACAAGCTTGAAGGTCTGGTTGCATACATTTCAGACATGTACAGCGGAGAATTCATCTGGCCGTCTACAATCGCACACGAAATCCTGCACTGCTTCGGGGCATGGGACCTTTACGACGTTTACGGAACCAATTCCTACGAAAAGAACACCCTGCTTGAACAGTATTTTTCAAACAGCATAATGCGGACAATCAATGCGAACATCAATCTGCTTACCGTCGATGATTTGACCGCATATCTTGTGGGACTGACGACAAAGCGCGAAGACTGGTACGAATATTTCCAGGTATATTGACGCTTGATTCATCCAGCCTTATACATGACCTTCGTATATAAGTCCCTGTTCGCCGTCAAGGGTAACGGTCAGGTCGTTTTCCAGCACCCTGGTTGCACCGCTTACGTTCAGTATCCAAACGAAATCTTTGTTGACAAGGGAAAGCATGTCAAATGAAATGTCCGAACCGTTTTCCGCAACAACTCCGTCAACCACGCGCAAAAGCGGGATTATGTCTTCGGTGATTCTTTCGCACACGAGGATTCCATGACGGTTGTATGCCATGCGCTCCTTGAAAACCTGACTGTTGTCCGCCTGAATGACGCGTCCCGACACCCTGATTTTCTGAGGGTCCGTATAGCCGAAGTCCATTCCACGAGCAAGTACGTTACCGACAATCAGAACCTTTATCGTGTTTGCCATCAATGGACTTGCAAGCGGGATTCCTGCACACATTACGGCCCTGTCACCGACGTTTACTGCTCCACTGTCCATTGCATTCTTGACTGCATTCTGAATCATCGTCTCGGATTCTTCTGCCATGCCGCAAAGTACCGGGACGACTCCCCACTGAACGGTCAGCTGTCTCAAAACCTTTTTGTGGGGAGTAACAGCTATGATAACCTGTTCCGGCCTGTAGCTTCCGATTGTACGTGCAGTGTTTCCATGCAGCGTCGGGATTATGATTGCCTTGGCCTCTATGTTCCTTGCAAGCTTATATGCAGAATGGATTACGGAATGTCCGACCTCTGGTCCCGGTTTGTAGGCTGAATCGACAAGCTTCATCCTCTCCCTGTATTCCTGGGAATCTTCCGTGGTGGACGTAATGAGAGCCATGGTCTTTACCGCTTCCACAGGATATTTTCCGTTTGCAGTTTCTCCGCTGAGCATGACGGCATCGGTTCCATCGAATACGGCATTTGAAACATCAGTCAATTCGGCTCTGGTCGGGCGCGGATTTACAATCATCGAGTCGAGCATCTGGGTGGCGGTGATGACGCTTTTTCCCACTTTCTGGCACACCCTGATTATTTCCTTCTGTGCCAAAGGAATCCGTTCTTCCGCGACCTGAACTCCAAGGTCACCCCTTGCAACCATTATTCCGTCGGCTTCCCTTGCAATCATTTCAATGTTGTTGAGGCCCTCTTCGTTTTCAATCTTTGCAATCACCTTTGCAACGGCACCGGTCTTTTTCAAAAAATCCTTTATCTGAACGACTTCTTCCGGGAATGAAACGAAACTTGCGGCAACGAAATCAACGTCCATCCTTGCGCCGAATTTCAGGTCCTCCTTGTCTTTTTCCGACATTATTGGCAGCCCTGCATGTATACCCTTGAGATTGACGTTCTTCTTGCTTGAAAATTTTCCGGAGTTGGACGCACGGCAGATTACGCGGTTTCCATCCTTCCTTTCGACTACCAGTTCTACAAGTCCATCGGCAATCAAGACCTTGTGTCCAGGACTCAGTTTTTCCCCGGCTTCCTTCCATGAAAGTGAAATGTGAGTCGGATGATTTTCATCTCCCTGCGTACAGATTGAATCGTCGCCTACAATTTCAACTTCATCGCCAGATTCTATGACCAGGTTTGCATTATCAACAGTATTTCCAGTTCGGATTTCCGGTCCCTTAGTATCCAGCATGATTCCGACCGGCACGTTGAGCTCCGCAGCAATTCGCCTTACACGCTCCATCGCCTGTCCATGCCATTCATAGCTTCCATGCGAAAAGTTGAATCTGGCGATATTCATTCCGGCCAGAATCATTTCCCTGATGATTTCATCATTATCACACGCCGGTCCAATCGAACATACAATCTTTGTCTTTCTCATCTTCAAATCCCGGGCAGTCCGCATTTCAGTCGAACGGACGCCTCTTTTCATAAACTCCAGGCAATCCCGTAAATTTCAGGCTTGCCACCTTTAATTTTTCAAATCACCAACTCCGCACGAATCAATACGGGGTGTATCTGGCTCGACTTCCTTCAGTCTCGAAAACATCTACGGCACACAGATGCACCTGATTCCTGTCCCCGGAAAATTTCAGGGCGGGTATGGATTCCGTTATTTTTCCGTAGATGAAAAGCGCAATCCGTTCGGCACTTGGATTCTGATTGAAAACATCCATGTCGTTCAGGTTCGTGTGGTCCATAAGCGCACAGACTTCACGGAGAGTTTTTTTCAGCTCCGAAAAATCCATGAGCATTCCGCCTTCATCCAGATTTCCGCCCCGGACATGGGCATAGACCTTGTAGTTGTGTCCGTGGAGGTTTTCGCACTTACCATGATAATCCCTTAAAAAATGCGCCGCGGCAAAATCAGCTACAACCCTGACCTCAAACATTGCTCCAGCCTCCTGAAATAGAATTTTATCATCCTTTGCGTTTTTATGCCATACGTGCGGGTAACAAAAAGGGTCTTCGGCATGACTATGTTTTTAGACATCCCCTCCCAATTGTTACTATTGACAGTATTTTTACTATCGCTATAATTGTAGCAAATGAATTGCAATGAAGCACTGGAAAAGATACTGAACTCATTCACGCGGTACTACAATGTCAAGACTTCCGACGTTGAGCCGCCTTTTTCTGCCGAAGCCGAATTCCATGCCCACGGTGAAAAGTATCTGCTGGTAAAATCAGCTCACATTGCCGACATCGATTCAAACGAATACGTTTTTTTCGCATCCGAAGAATCCCTTGACGCAGAAAGGCTCAATGAAATCGTTGAGACAGCTTGGGAACGGGGCATTTCAAGAATCAAGCCATATTACGGCCACCGCAATTCAGACGTAGTACTTTTCATATTTGCAGACGGCATTTCGGAAGATGCAGTCAAACTTGCAAAAAAAATCAGGCGTTATAAATCATACATGTTTTCGATTTACGGATGGAGCCATTTCAGGCTTGCAATCTGCGACTGCTCCGTCCAGAAATTTACATTCAACAGGATGGGCAAAAGCCTGTCAAAACTGACCGCAAAGTTTTGGGAACCGGTGCAAACGTAATTTTACATTGCCCCTTTTACCTGAAGGCAACATCCAAAGGTCTTCCAAGATGATTTTTTGGAGATGCCATATATTTTTTTACTTTCTCTAGGAGGAGAAAAAAATGACAGCATTATTAATCATGCTTGCCGCCATCGTTATCCTCTTGGCAGGGTACGTCTTCTACGGAAGATGGCTCTCAAAGCAGTGGGGTATCGATCCTAAACGCAACACTCCAGCAAAAGAGACTCCCGATGGAGTCGACTATGTTGAAGCAAAGCCTGCAGTCCTTATGGGACATCACTTTTCGTCTATTGCAGGTGCCGGTCCTATCAACGGTCCAATTCAGGCCGCAGTCTTCGGATGGGTTCCAGTATTCCTGTGGTGTGTGCTTGGCGGTATCTTCTTTGGTGGACTCCAGGACTATGGCTCTCTTTTTGCCTCTGTCCGCAACGGAGGAAAATCAATCGGTGAAATCATCAAGAAGTCAATGGGAAAGACCGCTAAGAAGCTGTTCATCATTTTCGCGCTTCTGGTCCTTATCCTCGTCATCGCGTCTTTCGTAAACGTCGTTGCAGGAACATTCCTTACAGCTGATGATGCAGTCAAATCAGCAGGAAGCCTTTTCACGACCAGTCCTAACGGAAACCAGTCAACCGCAATGATTTCCGTAATGTTCATCATTCTTGCAGTAATCTACGGAATCATCACAAACAAGTTCGGCATGAAGACTCTGCCTGCAACAATCATCGGAATTGCAGCAATCGTCGGAATCGTAGTGCTCGGCCTGAACGTCGGTATCGTCGCAAGCCGCACTGCATGGATCGTAATAATCGGAGTTTACATAGCCGTTGCATCACTGATTCCAGTATGGATAATGCTCCAGCCACGCGACTACCTTTCATCTTTCCTCCTCTATGGAATGATGATCATAGCCCTTGCCGGAATCATTTTCTCTGCATTCACCGGAAAAGCACGCGGAGTCGAATTCAATCTTCCTGCATTCACTGGATGGGAGCAGAGCATCGGTACAATGTTCCCGGCACTGTTCATAACGGTTGCATGCGGTGCATGTTCAGGATTCCACTCACTGATTGCTTCAGGTACTTCATCAAAGCAGCTTGACAACGAAAAGCACGCACGCGCAATCGGTTACGGTTCAATGCTTATCGAGTCTGCACTCGGAATCATCTCCCTGATTGCAATCGGTATGGTTTCAAGCTCATTCCTCAAGAACGACGGCGGTGCATGGACATTCTCAGGATCCCCAGCATCAGCATTCGGAGCAGGTATCGCAATCATGTTCGGAAACGCAGGAACTACGGTCAACACAACGATTTCTGCACTCCTTACTCTTGCCGTCTCTGTATTCGCACTCACATCGCTTGACTCTGCAACAAGGTTGAGCCGCTTCATGTTCTCTGAACTTTTCCTCAAGGAAGGTGAAAAGTCATGG
>CACYBG010000124.1 GCA_902772605.1 uncultured Spirochaetaceae bacterium | reverse complement strand
TTAAAAAAGGAAAAGAAGTTTGAAAGCTGGACGCTTACTCTTTATGAACAGCAGAAGACGCTCCGCATAGTCAATTCGGATGACAAGATTAGTGTCCCTAAAGAGTGGGCATATAAAGACAAAGCTTCAGAAAAAAAGTCCGGCGATTCAAAACCAAAGTCCATAAACGACCTGAACGCCAAAAACGAGCGCGTGGTTGTGGACTGCACAAAAGTTACGGACATTCATGGAAAAATGGAAAATCTTGAAAGCATTTACAATTCGCTGAATTCCGCATCAGACTGCAAAAACCTGGACTTGCGCAAAATGGGCTTTGAAACCGCAGCAGCAGCGAGCATAAACAGGAACCAGAACACAGGTAAAATAACAAGCTATTTGGACCTCATCATAATTGACGACGATATAGAGTGGGATGAATAAGCTATAAAAAACCGCCCACAAATTTCCCTCCATAAAAAAAACAAAAAACCACCGCAAGGCCTTTGGTTGACCCTACGGTGGTTTAATAATTTCACGGATTGGAACTACTCGGACGCTTCGCTTTCGTTTCTCTTTTTAAGCTCTGCGGAAATCTCCTCGACCTTTTTGTCGGTAAGCTTGAATCTGGCTTTGAAAATTACGACTCCTATGATCAACACGATAATCGGGATTACCGTCATGACCATGCGGAGACCTATTTTCGATGACGCTTCGACTCCGAGAGAGAAATCTATTGCGGCATTCTGAGCGATTCCCTCACCTGCATTGTTCAGATGGAGTACGGAAAGTGCGATTGAAGCAACGAACGCTGAGATTCCTGATGAAAGCTTTACGACAAAAGTCTGCATGCTGAAAATGACGCTTTCATCGCGGCGATGGTTCTTGAGGTCGCCATAGTCAACGGTATTCGCAAGGAAGACGGTGATTATGACATTGTTAACGCCCGCACTGGCCATTACAAGCACTCCGGGAATCAGGAACGCAACCACAGAATTTACTCCGACGCTGGCCATTACAAGGAGTGCGACATATCCGATTATGCTCATCGAAACGCTGACGTAGAAAATCTTTATGTTGTTGAGCTTGAGCACGTTCCTCAAAAGCGGATACAGGAGCATCATGGCAAGAATCTGTGCACCGCCTCCGACCATGTTGAAGAGAGCGTATCCGTCGTTCCAGTTTACGCCTCCCAGGTCATACTTGAAGAAATAGATTACAAGGTTGGACGTTATGTAAAGCGCCACGTTGATTACGACTATCGTAACGACAACGCACATGGCCTGATCGTTCTGAACCAGAGCCTTGAACATCTCGCCGATTTTTGCGGTCTTCATGTCCACGGATGATTTTTCCTTGATTGCAAAACACATGATTACGGTAAACACGACGAAAAGGACGGCTACGATCAGTGTGAAGTACTTGAAACCGTTAAGCTCCATCCACTGTGTTCCCGGGTATCTTTCGACAAGGTCGTCAGGAACGTTTCCCGCAAAAGCGCGTCCAAGAAGAGGAACGATAATCATCGTAAGGATGGAAATGAGTGCTGAACCGACTCCTGCGCAGCTTCGTGCAAGAGTCGTAAGTCCCTCGCGCTCCTTTCCTCCGTTCGTGAACGCAGGAATCATCGACCAGTAAGGGATGTCCATCATCGTATAGGTGACGCCCCAGAGTATGTAGGTTACCGCAGCATAGGCAACAAGTCCGCCTGCATCAAGACGTGGAGGGGCGGCAAACATGAGGAACAGCATGACGGCATTCGTCAGAGTACCGATGAAAAGCCACGGACGGAATTTTCCCCAGCGAGTCTTCGTCTTAGCAACAATGACGCCCATAATCGGATCGTTGAACGCATCGAAAATTCTTGCCACAAGAAGTATCACGCCCATGGCAGCCGCACTTACACCGAGAATGTCCTGAAAGTAGTAGAGAACATAGCTCGCGGACAGCATGTAGACCATATCCTTTCCTACGGCACCCAGTCCGTATGTAGCTTTTTCCTTGAATCCCAACATTTTGCACCTCCAAATGCGATGTATTACGGAACCGCTGATGAAACAGCTCCTTTATCTTCACCTTTATTTTAAAGCCGAAAGAATCATTTCTATCAGCAGCAAAATCTGTCTGTCCGGTTTTACGGCCAGATCCATCTCAAGCATCTCGCCCGAAAGCGAAAGTTTCTGGCACAGGCTGAAAAGCGAGTGCATGATGGTAAAATAAAGTTCGTCGTCGCTCGACCCCATCAGACCGGCATTCTTCCCCTTTCCGAATGTAATCGAACCGTCTCGCCTTCCCTTTTCTATAGTCCGCAGAACAATGTCCTTCACGGATGAAATCTCGCCTTCGTATTTTTTCAGGCTTGACTGCGACAGCTTTTCCTTTTTTGCGTATGCATCAAAATAATAGATGAACCTGAAAAAAGGATTCTGCGTAACAAGCGCCTCCGAAAAAATCTCCAGAAGGGACTTCAGCTGGGTGTAACCGTCCATGCCTTCACATCCTTCAAAGGAAAACACGCGGTTGAAAATCTCCACCTCCATTTTCCATGCGTAGATGGCGGCCTCTATGACAAGCTCTTCCTTTGTCGTGAAGTACCTGTACAGCGATGCAACCCCAATCTCAGCCTGACGGGCAATCTCGTTCATGGTTATCGATTCGATTCCCTGCTCGGAAAAAAGGCCGAAGCTGCACTCAACGATTTCCCTGATCCTAAGGGCCTTCTGTTCCTCCTGCTCCTTTTTGCGTTTCTCAGCGGCCAGCATAGGCATAGGCGGACCCCTTTCCGTCCACGGAAGTCATTCCCGATGCAAGTTCCACGGCATGATATGCTCCGTTATAGATTCCCGCCTTCTTTGCAGAAATGATTGCTCGGTTCATACCCAGAAGCAGATCCTGATGCTGCACCATCTGCCTGATTACGTCGCACGCATACGAAAGGTTCGGACATTCTGGCGTTCCGTCTCCGATTTCCGCCGCACGTATGGCACCCCACTTTTCATGACCTCCGACGTGCTGAATCATGAGCTTTGGAACCGGATAGAATGCCAGTTCGCTCGGCTTTGTCATAAGTACGTCGCAGGCGCGAATCAGAAGGTTCGTTGCATACACGGCCGCAAAAATGTCCTTATGGCAGAACACGTGGATTCCCCTTGAAACGTTTTTTTCGCATGAAGAATCTCCAAGAGCCTCCTCCGCAATCTTTTTCGTCTCGTCCCAACTGTCAAAATGAAGCGACGCCATTTCCTCAAGTTCCGGAACCTTCGACTTGAACATGTCCCATGTTGAAAAATAGTCTCCGATGTTCAGATAGAGAGTGGCCCTGTTTTCTTTCACCAGCGGAACAAGAGTCTTAATCAGAGCAGCAAAGTAATCTCCCTGCGCACCTGCACCTCCAATCGAAAGAAGGAAGCGTATCGGTTTACCCGACTTGATTCTTGCCATCCTTTTTTCGCAGTCCATCTCGATGTTCCGCACCATCTCGTCATCCACATAGTGACCGGTATAGACCAGGTCGTTTTCACCCATGGGCTTAAGGACCTTGTCGCCGTCAAACCCACGGAGCGTCCTGTATCCCCAGAACGAGCTTGGAGTCTGAACGGTATGGAGGGCGCCTTCGGAAAGATGGAGTGCCATTGGCCAGTTGTCGGGAATCGCATTTACGACGTGATTCAATCCAGCATGAACTGCAGCCTGAGCCGGCCAAACATGGGTTGCAACATACGGGATGTCTTTCGGAAGGTCGTTGAAAAGAGGAACCATAAGTTCTGCGTTCTTCTGGTCTCCGTAGTTGTAGGTGATTTTCCTGAACCCCTCGTAATTCAGAGGCTCCCATACAAGCCTGTTGAACAGCTTGGACTTCTGTGAAATCCTAGATGCCTTGGAGTAAAGCTCGTTCTGAGAGGAAATGATTTTCGTACAGACCGTTTCAGGAAACGAATTCAAGTCCAGCCAAAGCGGAGTGAATCCCATCTTACGTGCAGCCGATGCTATGGCCATTGAAATCCTGTAGTGACCGAACCCCATCCTGATGTTTCCGATTACAAGCGGTTTCGGCGGAAGTTTTCCGAGCGGTTCATCAGAAAGCTTAAGCACCTTGACGCCCATTGCAGGAGTCAGAACGGGATTGTCCACCGCAACAAGATGGTATTTTTTTCCGGACTCGTCTCCGTACTTCGAAATGTATTTCTTCTGGTTCCTGACAGCCTTCCTGATTACGCTTCCAGGCATCCTGTTTCCAAAAATTTCA
>CACYBG010000123.1 GCA_902772605.1 uncultured Spirochaetaceae bacterium | reverse complement strand
TTTCTCCACCGGAAAAACCGACGTTCAGGTCGCGCGATGCATACGAACGGTTCATGCCGAGTACATCCATTGCGGCCATAAGTTCCTTCTGGAAGGCCATGAGCTTTATGCGCTCTCCCCTGACCTGCTGCACGCTTGTCCTGATGAAAGACTCAAGCGAAATTCCCGGAACCTCGAGCGGATCCTGAAACGAAAGGAAAATTCCGCTTTTGGCACGCTTGTCAGTATCATCGTCCGTGATGTCGCGACCGTCGAAGAAAATGCGTCCTCCGGTCACCGAATATTCGCCGTTGGCCATCAGCACGTTTCCGAGCGTGGATTTTCCAGCTCCGTTAGGTCCCATAAGGACGTGCGTTTCCCCCGGATTGATGTTGAGGTTGATGTCATGAAGGATGTCTTTTCCTTCAACTCCGGCACTGATATTTTTGATTTCAAGCAGACTTCCTGCCATTGCAACACTCCTGCAACAGATGCCCGAACACGGTCATGCATCCGTCAATCTATATTTAAAAGATTCATGGAGCGGTCGATTTCAAATCGGCAGAATCAACCTGCACGCTCCATTCATTCTTCATGTTTACCGAAAAAGGTCTGTCGATGAAAAGCTAAGGGTTCCGTCATTCTACCTATAACTTCAATAGGTAGGTACATACATTCTTTACTAACTTTATCATAATTTTATTTTTTATGGAAGAACCTTGGAAAAACAAAGGAAGGAAGCTGAATCTGGAATCGGGGACGCCGAAAAAAAACGGACATCCCTCATCCTGCATGAAAAACGTCAAGACACTGGTGAATCGGGCATGACGTCGATGAAATAGGTCTGCATGCCGCCCTTACCCTTGACCTCCACCTGCACGGGATCCCCATACTTGAAGAAATTCCTCGTGTCTGCGTAAACCGATTCGGTCACATGTATCTTTCCGGGCTGACCTGTGGATTCCATTCGGCTTGCAACGTTCACCGTATCGCCCCAAACGTCATAGATGAACTTGGTCTTTCCTATGACTCCGGCTATAAGGTTTCCCGTGTTGATTCCGACCCTCATCCGGAGCTTTATGGGGCTTTCTGAATTGAATTCCTCAAGCTCGCCGAAGAATTTCAGGGCCAGGTCGACCATCTTTCGAGAGCAGTCTTCGGAACTGTCTCCCGTAACTCCCGCCGCCGCCATGTACGAGTCCCCGATGGTCTTTATCTTTTCAACCCCGGATGAACCGGTCTGCATGTCAAAGCGTGAGAAAAGAGTGTTCAGGATTACGACGATCTCCTCTGCGGAAAGTCCGTCGGAAAGCTTTGTAAAACCGACTATGTCCGCAAAAAGCACCGATGCGCTCGTATATTTCTTTGCTATGATTTCACCGGGCCTTTCGGTAAGTTCCTCTGCAATCTGCTTCGGAAGCACGTTCAGGAGAAGCCTTTCAGCCTTTTCGTTCGCCTGGGCCAGGTCGTGGTTGGCAACCTCAAGCTCCTCAGCCTGCCTCTGAAGCTCCACCGTCTGATGGTGAAGTTCCTTCGTCTGCTCCTCGACCTCGTTTTCAAGCTTGATCTGGTACCTGCGCATCTGACGGTATCGGGCAAGTATGACAAGGAAGATTCCTCCGAGCACGGTGACTGCAATCAGGGCCCAGAACCACCAGAGCTGCCAGATGAAAGGTTTCTTCACAAGCACCATGCTTTCGCCGAGTTCACCGATTATTTCGTCGGAGCTTATGGCCTGTACGGTAAACCTGTACGTTCCCGGCTTCAGGTTGGTATACGAGACCTCCCTGGTTTTTGTCCATGCGGAATATTCGTCCTCAAAGCCTTCGAGCCTGTACCTGAACCTGAGCTGTTCGGGGGAAACGAAGCTGAGTCCGGTAAACTTTATCGTTATCCTCTTCACGGCAGGAGCTACTGAGACTTCCTTTCCGTCGTAGCCGTAAGTTTCGGACTCGAGAGCATACCATTCAATCTGCACGGGAGGCACAGTCTTGTTCGTGACCCTGAACGGATCGTACACGGCAAATCCGTCGGTAAGGGTAAACCATGTGCGGCCGGAAAAATCATGCATCGAAAGGGACGTGGACGTAACGCCGTTGGAAATGAGTCCGTCGCTCCTTCCGTAGAATTTGGAGTTTATGCGTTCCGAGCTTCCCTCTACGTATTTTTCAAGGTCGTCGAGCCTTACGGAAGACACGCCCATGTTGCTTGTGAACCATACCGAGCCGGTGTTGTCGTAAATCATCTGGAATATGCTGTCGGTAATGAGTCCCGCAGACGTACCGATGTTGGAGAATTTTCCGTCCTTGAAGCGGCTTATTCCCGTTCCTGTCGATATCCAGAGTTCGTCATCCCTGTTGAGCCTCTGAATCTTGAACACTACGTCGCCGGCAAGACCGTCCCTCTTGTCGTACAGACCCGTAATCTTCCCGTCCTTGAACGAAAATATTCCTCCTCCGTCGGTTCCGCACCAAAGGGTTCCGTCCTCGGCCTGATACATGCACATTATGTAGTCGTTCGAAAGTCCCGACTGCTTGGTATAGACCTCTATGGTTCCGTCGTCCATGTCTATGACGTTAAGTCCGGCCGTAGTACCTGCGTAAAGCTTTCCGTCAAGGCCTACAAGAGAAACCCTGGTCCTGTTCACCGAGAGTCCCGAATCCTCGTTCCAGTATCTGATTCCGTCGTCCGACATCAGGACCTGACCGTACTTTTCATAGCAGTTGACAAGGAGAGATCCGTCCGGTGCAAGCGAAACGTGCCTGATGCGTATGTTCCGGCAGAAATCCGTGCGCTCGTTCTCAACGAAGGAGGATGTCGCGGGATCGTAGCAGAAAAGTCCCGAATCAGCCCCTATCCATACGAGCTTTTTTGCCGGGTCGTCGCATATCGCATTGACGGAGGTGTCCATCGGTACCGTATTGAATTTTGCTGGGGAAAGCTTTTTGAGTCCGCCCCTGTCGGTACCGAACCACATGTTGCCTTCCTCATCCTGAAGCATTGCGTTTATGTTGTTGTTTGATATCTCGACGTTGCGGTCGTACGCCCTCATCTGACCGTTCTTGAAGACCGTAACGCCCGTATCCCTTGCAAACCATACGGTCCCCTCTACGTCGCACTTTATAACGTTCACTATCGTTCCTGGCTGATTTCCGAACCCGATGTCGTACATCCGCTCTACGTTCCTGTCCTTGTAGACTGCATGATGCGGCTCAACCCCGAACCAGAATCCTCCGTTCTTATCCTGTGCGACCGAAAACACGGATGCACTCCCGACGCTTTCAAGGGATTCGTAGCGGTCGAACTGTCCGTTGCTGAAAAGGTAAGGCCCTCCAGGTGCATTGCCCGTAGCCCAGATCCTTCCCGCCGTATCGCAGTAAAGCTGTATGACGGTAATGTCTGCGGCACCGTATTTTTCAAGGCCCTTCGGACGGAAAACTCCACCGTTCGGACTGATGTACGCAATTCCTCCGGCCGTTCCTATCCATACGTTTCCGTCCCTGTCCTCGACCATGGAGCGAATCGAATTGTTCGGAAGCCCGTCTGAAACGGTATATGAAACGACCGATCCGTCCCTTCCGATTCGGATGGCCCCCTCATCGTTTGAGCCTACCCAAATGTTCCCGTTCTGGTCCTCCATGATTGAGCGGGCCGAACTGAATGCGTACTTTTGGTCCAGTACATGGTTTATTAGCTTGAATTCTATTCCGTCAAAGCGGACGAGACCCTCGTAAGTTCCGATGTATATGTAGCCGTCGCTGCTCTGAATCAGGGCCGTAACCGTGTTTCCTGGGAGTCCGTCGGAAGCCGTCCATACGCTGCACACGTATTCACCGAGCGAAATGCTCTGTATCTCAGAATCGACGGACGGTTCGGAAAATGAAAGTCCGGCGGAGAAGATCAAAAGAAGCAATGCGGACATCGCATTCCTGAATTTTTTCATGGCACCATCCTGATCGGGCTGGATAAACGGCGAACGAAATCCTTAGCCCCATGCCGCCGCCGGAAATCCCGGGACGGAAAGTGAAATTTTATTTAAGCAGGCTGAAACGGAAAAGCCGAACGCCCATCCTTCGATTATAACACAGTACCTTGAATTTGTCGACAACGGATGAAAGCTCCGGACGAAGGTGCACTACATTGACCTTGAGGCCCGTAAACTCTATAATCTATTGTCATGAACAGAAGATTAATAACATCAGCATTACCTTACGTAAACAATATTCCGCACCTTGGAAACCTCATTCAGATGCTCAGTGCAGACGTCTTTGCAAGATTCTGCAGGAGCCGCGGATACGATACCCTTTACGTGTGCGGAACGGACGAATACGGAACCGCCACGGAGACCAGGGCCCTTGAAGACGGAAAGACCCCGCGCGAACTCTGCGACTATTTTTACAGCCAGCATGAAGAAATCTACAGGTGGTTCGACATTGCGTTCGACAAATTCGGACGCACATCAAACGACGAATGCACCGAAATCACCCAGACGCTTTTCAAGGACCTTGAAAAGAACGGATACATAACGGAGCACGTAAACAAGCAGCCGTTCTGTCCGAAGTGCCAGAGGTACCTTGCAGACAGATTCGTCCGCGGAACCTGCCCCAAATGCGGATACGAGGATGCACGCGGAGACCAGTGCGAAAAATGCGGCTCCCTGCTCGACCCGGTTGAACTCGTTTCACCGAGATGCTCCACATGTTCCAGCACGCCGGAAATCAGGGATACGAAGCACCTCTACATCGACCTTCCGAAAATCAGCGGAAGCCTTGACGAATGGATGAAGAAGACAAGCAAGGAAGGAAGATGGTCCGACAATGCAATCAACATGACCAAGGCTTGGATACGCGACGGACTCAACGAAAGGGCCATCACGCGCGACTTGAAGTGGGGAATTCCAGTACCGCGCGAAGGATACGAAAACAAGGTGTTCTACGTATGGTTCAACGCTCCCATCGGATACATATCCATCACGAAGCAGCTGGCCGACGAACTTCTGGCGCAGGGAAAGAAATCCTTCGACTACAAGAGCTGGTGGATTCCCGAGGAAAGCGAAGAGGCAAAGGGTAAGCCTCCCGTGGACCTCTTCCAGTTCATCGGAAAGGACAACATTCCGTTCCATACGGTCGTATTCCCGTGTACGCTCCTTGGATCAGGACACAACTGGACCAAGCTGTACCACATGTCGTCAACGGAATACCTCAACTACGAGGACGGAAAGTTCTCAAAGAGCAAGGGCATAGGAGTTTTCGGATCCGATGCAAAGGAAAGCGGCATAAAGGCCGATGCATGGAGGTTCTTCATATTCTACAACAGGCCCGAAAAGCAGGACTACCAGTTTACATGGAAGGAATTCCGCGAAAAGTACAATGGCGAACTGATAGGAAACCTTGGAAACCTTGTCAACAGGACCCTTCTCTTCGTAACCAAATACTATGACGGAAAAATCCCGGACGCTCCGGTCGACGAGGCAATGTGGGCGGATGTTGAGGCTCACGAAGCAAAGGTAACCGAAAACCTTGAATGGGCAAACCTCAGGGATGCCTTCCACGAGATATTTTCAATCTCTGACATCGGAAACAAGGCGTTCCAGGACGGCGAACCGTGGAAGACCCGCACGAGCGATCCCGAAAAGGCGGCAAAGCTCATACACAACCTCTGCTACCTGATAAAGGACCTCATGATCATGGCACATCCATACATCCCGCAGTACGCAGAGACCATACTTTCATACTTCGGAAAGAAAATTTCGGAACCGAAGTTCGGAGAAAGTCCTGTAGAAGGCGGATTGAACTGGTCTGACATAGGTCGCATGGAAGGACTTTCCGAAGTTTCAACACCTGAAATCTTCTTTACACCGCTGGACCAGAAGACTGCTGATGCCTTCCGTAAAAAGTATTCGGGAAGCCAGAAGGACAGGGACGCTGCCGGACAGAAAAAGGAGAAGAAGGAAAAGAAACAGCCTCCAAAGCTCCTTCCGACAGAGGAACAGGCTGCATTCTTCAATGAAAAGATTGAACTCAGGGTTGCAAAAATAGTAAAGGTCGAAAACAATCCTGAGGGTGAAAAGCTTTACATAGAGACCCTTGACGACGGAAGCGGAACCGAAAGGATAATCCAGAGCGGGCTCAGGGATTACCTCAAGCCAGAAGAGCTTTTGGGAAAGAACATAATCCTTGCCGCCAACCTTGCTCCAAGGAAGATGCGCGGAATCGAAAGCCACGGAATGCTTCTTGCAGCCGATTACAGGGATGCAGACGGAAATGACAGGGTTGAACCGCTTGAAGCGCCGGATGCAGTTCCGGGTACGAAGGTCGTTCTTGAAGGCTCTGACCCGAAGTTTGAAAAGCCCCAGGAAATAAGTGCAGACGACTTTTTCAAGGTGCGCATAGATGTCGTCGACGGAAAGGTAATGGTCGGCGGAGTCAAGCTCTGCGTTGACGGAAAGGCGATTGAGACGAAGTTTACGAAAAACGGAGAGGTTCATTAATTGAAGGGACAGCGTTTTCTACAGACTGCGTTCTGGGCGGATTTCAAGTCGAACCACGGATGGACAGATTTCTTTTTCAGAAAATCGCCGGACGGTTCGCTCGAAAGGCTTGAGTCCTACGGGGCTGACGTTCCGACCGACGAAAGGCTTACCGTCCTCGTGCGCAGGGTCAAATTCTTCAACATCGCATACATACCGATGGCTCCCGAATTCAAGGACAGGAATCCTGACGAAGCCGTACAGGAATCCGATGCCGCAGAATACTTCGGGACCCTTGAATCGCTTACCGCATCGCTCAGGAAATACCTTCCGCCAAGGACCCTTTTCGTAAGGTATGACGTTCCCGTCGATTTTACGGACCTTTCGCTTAAGGATGATTTCGTCAGGTTCACGTCAAAAGGAAAGGGATACAGGAAAAGCCGCGTAGACATTCAGCCGCCGGACACAGTAATCCTTCCCCTTGACAGGACTGAGGAAGAAATACTCCAGGACATGAAGAGCAAGTGGAGGTACAACATACGCCTTGCAGCAAAAAAGGGCGTTGAAGTCACCAGGTACACGGGAGATTCCCCGGATTTCGATTCTGCGTTCGACAGCTTTTACGAACTCTTTGAGCAGACTAGCAAAAGGGACGGCGTAAGTTTCCATGCAAAGTCGTATTACAGGGATCTTCTAAAGAGGAACTCGGGCTCCGACGTGAAAATCAGCCTTTACCTTGCAAGGCATGAAGGTGAAAGCCTCGCCGGCATAATAACGCTGTTCTGTCCAAGAGAAGCTGTCTACCTTTACGGAGCAAGCGGGAACGCAAAGAGGAACCTGATGCCGGCATACCTGCTTCAATGGACCGCCATAAGGGATGCAAAGGAGTTCGGTTGCCCGACATACGACTTCTACGGATGTCCTCCGACAGATGACGAAAACCATCCTATGCACGGACTCTTCCTTTTCAAGACCGGATTCGGAGGAAGACTCATACACCGTCCGGGAAGCTACGACTTTTCGCTTTCCGCGCTTTACGGACTGTATGAAGCCGCCGAAAAATTCCGGGCCTGGTGGTTCAAGGTCGCAATGAAGAAAATGCACGGCCGCTGAAAAAAAAATCCGTCCGGTCACCGACTGCATCAATACAGACGGTCCAGGCGGATTTCATGTCTTAAAGGCTAAAGCCGAATCGGTTCAGTCGTTCCTACCCTTCTTTGACGGAATCAGCATGAAGTTGATCGTCTTTTCCATCGCACGTCCGGCTGCAAGATCCACCGGCCAATAGAATTTCAGGTTCTGTACCCTTGTTTCCGGCTCCTGCTCCCTAAGCACCTCGGTCTCTGCTATGAATCCCGCCTCCTCGTTCGGTTCAAAGAGCATTACCATCCTTCCGCCGGTATCCGAAATCTGAAGCATTGACACGCCCTTCTTAAGGATGCACCTGTCCTTCGATGGCTTTATCCTGTTTCCATCCTGAATCAGTTCAAGCTCGTACTGGAAATCCTTCCGGCTGGAAAAATCGGTCTGAGAAAAACCGAATGAAACCGAAAAATGCGCGCGCAGCTGAAAGGGACTCAGATTCTTTACGATGTACTGGACCATGAATCCGGTTGATGAGGCGACTATCTTTTTCTGAAGAGAGACGGGCATCTTAAGCTGTGAAAAACTGCATTCAGACTCAAGGAGGATGTCCTTTCTCTTACCGTCGAATTTCCTCTCTGCAAAAAGGGCGTCGGACCAGTTCAGATCCGAGTCGGAAACGGCGAATTTCTCAGGCTCCTTTTCCGAAAGGGTCTCCACCATGAACGCGGCGGCCTTGGACCTGTCACCGGAAAGGCATGCATCGGTGTAGTTCGCTCCGTTGGTAAGCACGTTAAGGTCGCATAACCTTCCGCCAACCGGTGAAATCACGGCGTTGAAATGCTCGGACTGGAAAACGTATTCATTGAAACCGTCGCAGTTGTAATCGAAGGATGTAAGGGCCTCAACGAACTGTCCGCTTTCACGAAGGTACCTTTCGGCTTCATTCAAAAGCTTGTATGCAGTCTGACGAGTCCTGGAAGACGAAACCCTGCCCTCTCCGCCCGAAAAAGAGACGAAGAACGTACCGCACTGTGCCTCCCAGAGCTTTTCCTGTGCAGCCCTTTTCCTCATCTTGTCCTTTCCGTGCGACTGTGAGATGAGCATGTTTATGTATATCATCCTTTCGTACAGGTGCAGAACGGCAGGATTGTCAAACAGATAGTCGTGTATTGAAGAATACGTTTTCCTTGCCATGTGGATTTTCTTCATGGCCGGAGGTATGAATGTCCTTACGTAGGACTGACATGACTTCAGGTACAAGACCGGGATTGAAAGCATGACGGGAGATTCTGGGCCCAAAAGCACGGAAAGGAATTTCCTGTCTGCAATGCGGAGTACAGAATCCATGTCGAGTTCAACGCAGCATAGCACGTCAGTTGATTCATCCGGAGACTTTGCACAGGATGATGACAGCCGGTTCATCCATGCCGAAGGATCCTCATCAACAAGCGGTGCCAGGGACTTCCTTACGACCAGCACCCTTATGCTTTTTCCGTATTCGGACACTATCAGCGGACTCTGGCCAAGGGAATCGGATACAAGGCTTTCATCCAGGAAAACATAGTCGAATCCGCACGCCTTTAGCGGCTGAATCAGCGAATCGTCCCAAATGCTTCCGTAAAGCGAAAGACCCCGAGGCCTTTTTCCTATAAGAGAACGCAGCAGAGTCGTCATCTTTTCTATCTGTCCGCTCCTGTCCGCAGGTTGAAGCAGAGGAAGAATCGGTGCATGGTATCCTCCGCCCAGTATTTCCACCTGCGACCGTGCGACCAGTTCCTTCAGAAGTTCAACGGCTTCAGGAAACCTTTCCGAATAATAATCGAGCACTGCTCCGGGAATTGAAATCGAAATCAGGAAGTCCGAGGACGAATACAGGACCTTGAGGAGTTTTTTAAGGCCGTTCTGATAGACCCTGTCCAACTCCCCCTTTTCCGAGGAATCCAAGTAATTCAAATCCAGATGAAAGCATACCGTCACATTCATTTTAAAAGACCATAAGGGGCTTCCGGGAAAACGTTTTTCCTAAAGCCGTCCGGAATTAAGCCATGAAACGTTCCATGACATCAATATAAGGGCAACGACAGCAAGGCTCAGGAAAAGCAGCGAGAGGTTCCTTGCGTTCTTCGTAGGTGCATTCATCTCTATCCTTTTCCTCAGGCTGTAGAAGAACGGAATGCAGACGAAATATGAAAGCATGCAGAAAATGGAATTCAACAGTCCGTCCCAGATTGAAACCGCCTCTGTGACGCCGATTACGACGCACATGAGTTCTATGGCCATATCTATCATCGAGGTACGGTGCGAGATTTTTACGACCAGCTCAAGGAACACGTTGATGAGCGTTATGATGATTATGGCTATGAAGGGGCCGATTTCACCGAAGTTTATCTTTATGAGCTGTACCGTAACAAGATAGACCAGAAGCGACGAAACCGACACCGTAATCAGGAACTTGACGAATTCTGCAAGTACGTTCATGGGTTTACGGCTCTTCATGAGCGCCTTATGCATTCCCAATCCGTAAACAAAGACGGCTGAACTGAAAAAACAATAATAAAAGAAATTAATCAACATCCGTCTCCTCCAACAGCTTCTGAAGATTCAAAAGGCTCGGCGCATCCGATGTCGTGAAATTACCGGATGAAATCCCTGAACCGTTTTCCGACTGAACGCTTCCGTCTTGCGGCAGGGCTTCAAATGGATTTCTGAGCACGGGTTTCTCTTCCTGAACGCTATCCTGTGCGGCGGATGCAGGAATCTCTTCCGAACGTTCCTGGACCGGAGCAGTTTGCGGTTCATCCCTGAGTTCCGGCTTCTCTGGCTTTTCCTGCCTTTCAGACTCCGGCTTCCCGAGACCTGCATCAGTATTCCGAACAGGCTCCGATGCGACAGGCTGAACGGCATCCGATTTTTTTTCATCGGCTTTCGATGCATTCCGTTCGGCTTTTGACTCTGGAGACCTGCGGCTTTCCCACCTCAGTCCGAACCTGTTGATTATGAACGTACAGGCTCCGAGCGAAACGAGTGCTCCGGGAATCGATGCAAAGAAAACCGTCACGGACGTAAATCCCTCGAATTTCGGAATTATATGGAAGACGACCGGTCCAAGGGATCCCGGAAGGGTTATGGTTCCGTATCCGATCAGGTCGCGGATCAAGAACACTATCAGTATCGGAAGCGAAATGGAAACCGTGGTCGTCAGGTTGCGCTTCATTTCGGACGGAAGCGATGCATCCTCCCTTTCGGAAAGCGTACCCAAAAGGAAAGCTGATACGGCGGGAAGATAGATTGCATATCCGAGCGTAAATGCCATCATCGGGCTGATAAGTATGAGCATCTGCCTGTAGAAAATCGATGCCGCCATCATGAAAAGAGGGATCACGGCGGTCTTGAATTCATCTATCCTTATCTTTACGAGAAGCCTTTTCGTCAGGGTGCCGATGCACATGAGGAATACGAACTCAATCAGCATGACCAGCCCGTATGCAAGCCTGCCGGGTACCGGAACGAGCAGTATGAGGGCAACGGATAAAAACATGAATATGTTCCTGTTCATCTTGATTCCTCCTTTTCAGCGGAAAGTCCCGTGACGTTTTCCATGACCTTGGGAATCTTCCTTTCCCAGTAGGAAACCTGCGACTCCCTGGCAGCAGAAAGGATTGCATCCTCAGCCATTCCCTTAACCCCGTAGAAGCCTATGAATCGTGCGCTTGAAGTTTCCGAACTGTAGATGAACACTCCGGGAATCGGGCCGTAAAGGGTCGGAATCCTTACCATTACGGCATGCCTTGGGTCTCCGTCGAGCGAAAACGAAACGAGGTTTGCAGAAACTCCGCTTCGGACGTCATCCATCTTTCCTACGGTACATTCGATTCCGTTGTCTGAAAGAACCTTTCCGATTTCGGATGAAAGCCCGGAAGACCATGATGAACGGCTCAGGAAAGTGAAAAGGAACAGGAGTCCGAGAAGGACCAGTACGGTTCCGATCAGTATGCCGAATTTTATGAGGCGAGTCCTGTTGATGTCCACGCTTACGGACATTTCCTCATCCTGAATGCTGTCAGACATGCTCTGCCTCCTTTATGGCCTGAATTCTTGGACTCAAGACCGCCTGAACCTTTTTGCGGGCCATGCGGCTTTCAAATATCTGTATGAGGGTTGAAAAAAGATTCATTATAAGAATCATGAATACGTATCCGACAGGTGAATTGCCGTATCCCATGACAAGGAATGCAACCACCCCTGCAAGGCATGCATAGAGGATTTTGCCGGATTTCGTTATGGGCACCGTTCCGTACCATTGAAGGAGGAAAAGCGTTGAAAATATCGTGCCGCTCGTAAGCAGTGCAAATATTACGTCTCCCTGGAATGCGGGCGCTCCGGTGAATACGGGACCGACAAGACGCACGAGCACTGAATAGACCGCAATGAAAATCAGCGGTATGACCATGTCGATTATGTCCATAGCCATCAGCACTATCGATGAAATGAGCGTTATGAAGTTGAACCTGAAAGCCGGAATCAGCGAGCCGGAATCCCAGAAGAACGACACGTATCCGTCGGGAATCACTATGCCGAAAAGTCCGAACACGGTCCTGTTTAAGAACGATGTGATGGCTGAATCTGCCGCACAGATGTGGAAGGACGGATCCTGTATGTATGCAAGGGCCGCATTTCTGGATGAAACCAGTTCCGGTCCGAGCCTTATGGTCGAAAACGATGAGACGTCAAGCATGTATGCGACGGCCACCGTAAGCGCAACGGTGTTGATCCACGACTGTGAAAATCCGCCGAATGCATATTTTCCGAGGTACATGCACATGAAGCTTATGAAGAAAACAGCGACCACCGAATATCCGGACGGAATCAGAAGTCCTGCAATCATTCCCTGGATGACGGGCGACAGGTATTCGACCTTCTTGGACTTGGAATAGAGGCAGTGCACGATTTCGGACGCCATGGATCCAAGTACGGAGGACAGCACCAGAAGCAGCGAGGAATAGGATTTTGTGACCGCCAGCATCACGAGCTGCGGAACCATCATCACGAGGATGAATTTCCTTACGGTCCCGACCGACGGCGTTAGGTAGGTAAAAGGCCTCAGGGATTCAGCCTTCTCCGGACGCTTGAATATTTCGATAAATTTCATTGCTTAACGTTCCTTAAATTTTCTATGGTCTGACAAAGCGGAAGTCTGGACGGACATACGGAATTGCAAAGGCTGCATCCGGAGCAGAGCATCGACGTCTCTATCATCTCCTGGCCGATCTTCTTGCCGCCGTTGCAGTGCCTGTATATGAGGTCGGGGAAGATTCCCTCAGGACAGATTCCCCTGCACTTTCCGCACCTTACGCACGGATTCCTCTCCTGGTCAGAAAGCTCCCTTGAAGGTATGAAAGAAACCGACTTGACTTCCTTCGTGATGATGGTGTCGAGCGATTTAACGCAGTCACCCAATACGGCTCCGTTCACAATGATTTTTCCAAGGGGCCTGTCGCATCCGCCGCACTGGTCCATCAGGCTTCTGACGGTTGTTCCGATCCTGACCTTGAAAAGGGCGGAAGACCTGAGGCAGTTTCCCGTCGCATGAACGAACGATTCGACCACCGGCTTTCCCAGCACGACCGCCTCATATACTGAATAGAGCGTTTCAGGGTCAAGGAATAGTCCGAACTGACTTATTTCATCGAAAACGGCCTGTTCCTGAGTCTTTGGTGCGGCCTTTACCGCATGTACTATGTTCTGAACGAGTCCGGTCGGATACCGTTCGTCATCCATGCACAGCTTGAACACGGGCATGGTTCCGAATTCATCGTCTGATATCGCAATCTCACGCTTTCTTGGAAGTACGAAAACGATTCCCTTCGCCTTGAGAGCCTTGGATACTATGTGAACGCCCTGCATTATTTCTCCGGTGCAGTTTTCCGCTACAAAAGAATCGGTCTCGTAACTAGGGTCGTCGTCGAACATCCTTACAACAAGAAAGCGCCCCCTGTTTACCGTGCAGTTCTGTATCTGCAGGGCCAGGTCGCATTTCTTTCCGAACGTGTTGCAGACGCCCTTTTCCGAAATGGTTTCCAGAATCTTTTCAGGGCTGTCCCACTGCCATTCGTTTCCCTGAAGCTTTTTTCCGAGGAATGAAAAGGATCCTCCGACCGAAACCTTTGCGGCTGTACCTGACTTTCCATCGGGGAAGAGGCATTTTTCAAAGGATTCGACCTTTCCCGGAATCGATGAATGCACGTAAACCTTAGACCCCGTACCTTCATCCATGTAGAAACCGACTATCTGTCCCTCCTCCACGGTGTCGCCCTGATTCACGATGCAGGTGAAGTTGTCCTCTCCGTCCCTGTTCAGCGGAACAAGTGCATGACGGGGCAGAAACAGCCTGACGGAACTTGTGAAATGATATTTTTTATCTCGAGTTATGCAACTTACCGTTTTCATTCTTCTTTCGCCCAAAACCAAAATAAACTCCATATAAGACTACCGGAACCGCAATCGCTATGAAAAGCAAAAGCATGTTCGTGGCGTTGTGTTGAGAATCGGATTTGCTCTCGATTCCTGTATTATAAGCGACAGTGGTGGTTTCATCCTGTGCTATCATAAGCTTCTCTATTGCCTCATAGTCAAAGTCCTTCACTTCACCCTTGAGCCTGTCGCGGAACTTTGAATTGTACGTGTATATCGTATCCTCCGACTGGACTATGCCGCGGCTCGTTTCCGTGAAATGGGACGAAGTTATCCTGTCGCCTTCGACCGGAGCCTGGATTTCAGACCTGTCGTTGAGGGACCTGTACGGATAGGCCCTTGTTTTCCAAACCCAGGCGAAATATGAATTTTCGTCGGGAAGCGTCTTTCCGTTGGACTTCTGACCGTAAAGCACCGGAGAAGGAATCGAAAGCCCTTCCATGGATGAAGTGGTGGTCACGAGCGTGGAAACGAGGAAAAGTACGAGGAGCGCTGCAAGAGGTATGATTGAACCGAGTACGTACCCGGCCGTCCTCCTGTACATGACGGGAATCTGCCATGCAGAAAAGATGGGAACGAAGGAAAAGGACCTCCTGTATTCCCTGTATTCATGTATGGCCTTCAGGAACACGAATGCGATGCAGACCGTAAAGAAGGCTCCCAACCCCAAAAATCCGGCCGTGCGTGATGAAGCGAACGGTATGACAAGAGACGCAACGATGAGCATGTCTATGTAAATGCTCCTGAATATGGCTGTGAAGAATTTCCTTCTTATCCAGAGCCCGTTTATGAGGCAGATTGCAACCAGCGAAAGGCATACTGCAGCTGCAACGACGTAGAAGGGCTGTGAAAGAGAGACCAGAAGCGGGAAAAATCCGGAAAACATGAATACACGCTTGTTCTTCGATCCCAGGGTCAAGAGAAGGTATGTCAAAAAACAGATGAGCGGAACCATCCATGGATACTGCTCATGACCGTCAAGCCCAGCCTCGGCCCCCGTACCCTTTATGAGGGAAACCGCAGCAGCCTTGGCCTTTTCCTGATACTGATCCGGAACGTAGAAAAGCTGATACCTGGATGTCTCGTCCCTGAAATACCCCATCCTTTCGGTAAGGTAGGAACCGTCTATCGATTCCGGGAGTGCAAACTGGGAAAGCGGCGGAACCTTCTGTCCGGAAAGCGAAATCACGCCCCTGCACCCTGCCTGCTCCAGATAGAACAGAACGGTAGATTCGGGAACGGAATTGTCCGTATAGAGCACGCTGTAATTGTTCCATATCTTGGCGACCGGCATGCTCCTGAAAACGAAGCATCCAAGTGCAAAAACGAGAAAAATTATGAACGACAGAAGCAACCTGAATTTATATTTCATCATCCCACCACATTTTTATCAAATCCGCTCGGAAACCGAAACTGCGATTCCGGAACCGAAAAACCGGACGCATCCAAAATTCCCTACTTGAAAACCGAAAAGGCAAGTCCGATGAAAAATCCCAGGAGGCACCCTATTGCAACCTCTGCAGGGGTATGTCCGTTGACTTCCTTGACGGCCTTGAAATCTTCTATTATCTTCCTGTCCGCCAGAGCCTTGCCTATCTTGTTGATTATCCTGGCCTGCAGACCGTTGGCCCGCCTGACACCCACCGCATCCCGGATCGTAACCATGAAAAATCCCAATGAAAGCAGAAAAACGTCGCTGTTGATTCCGGAACGGAAGGCGATTGTCGTACAAAGCGTGGACACCAATGCAGAATGGCTTGACGGCATTCCTCCCGTCCTCCAAATCAGCAGTTCAAAAAGCTCATATACGCTGTGGACCTTTCCCGAAAACAGGTTTATGAGGGTTTTTACGAACTGAGCCGACATCCAGCTGAAAATGCATGACAATAGCACAGGATTTCTAATAAAAGAGATTATCTGTTCTTTCGCATTATCCATAGCTACATTCTACCTTATTTAAATATTTTGTCTAGTGACACCCTTCCTAGACTACAGGACCTATCTATTATATAACTATGTGTTATGGATTTCAAGGATTTTAGAGCAGGAAGGGACGATGATTCAAAACGCCTCGACCGGATTGCAGGGAGGATCCTGAAGGATTTTCCCGGAATCAACAGTCAGGAGGCGATCAGGAAACGTCTCATAAGGCTAAACGGAAAGAAAGCGTCGGGCGGAGACAGGGTTTTCGAGGGGGACGTAATATCGGTCGCATCGTTTCTGCTGGAGACCGCTCCCGTACGGAAGGATGACGGAGAAAAAAAAGAAAAGGATGCCGAAATCGAAACGGTATTCAGGAACGAACACATACTCATAATCAACAAGCCCAGGGGCATCAGTGTACAGCCGTCAGAATCGGGTGAAAAAAGCCTTTCGGAAACGGTTGCAGAGCTTTACCCAGGCGAAGGAGGCTCCCTTTCGTTCAGGACCGGACCGCTTCACAGGCTGGACAGGAACACAAGCGGACTTCTGGCCTTCTCACAGAGCAGTCTGGGGGCAAGATGGTTTTCCGAGGCAATTTCTTCGCATCAGATAGGAAAGGTTTATCTGGGAATTGCAGAAGGACGGCTGGACGGACCCGAAAGATGGGAAGATTTCCTGAAGGACGGCGAAAAAAAACACGGATTCTACACGATGAAAGCTTCGGACGGGGCGTCGGTCGGAAAAAGTGCCGTCACAAAAGCTGTTCCGCTTGCATACGGATGCACTCACGACACGGAAAGCACCCTTGTCCAGTACGAGATAGAAACGGGAAGGAAGCACCAGATACGATGTCAGAGCGCAATGCACGGGCATCCGCTTGCAGGCGATTCG
>CACYBG010000122.1 GCA_902772605.1 uncultured Spirochaetaceae bacterium | reverse complement strand
TCTGCGTCGAAATTTTTTGAAACGCTTTCGCACATCGTCGAGGGATGCATCAAGAACGGACGCTGCGATTTTTATGACAGGGTGTCCCCGAATTCAATCGAGGAGATTTTCAGGCTGCTGGATGAAATGAAGAGGAATTACGGACGCGAAGAAATGAACGGAAAGGGCCTGAACGTTTCATGCGAGGAATTCCTTTTGCAGTTCATAAACTATTATGTCACCGTAACCCAGTTGAGGAAAGATTCGGAAAATTCTTCGTTCGCACCGATTTCAAACTGGAAGCTTAACGAGGCGTTCAGAATCCTGGGTGAATATTCCAGCAACCCCGTGATACAGTTCCAGCTGATTGAAAAGTATTCGAAGGAAAGGGACGGAAACATGATTTACTTTCCGTTTGAAATAATTACGGGGATACTTTGCAAAAGTTCCAGCGGATGGGACCTGAACAAAAAGTGCCTGGATGTCGTATTTACCGTCGCTTCATCAAGGCCGGACGAAAAATCCAGGATAGAAAAACTCATCACCCAGGTCGTGACGGATCCTTCAAGGGATGAGCGCGTCAGGATGGAAGCCTTTGAAAGGTACTTTGAACTTACGAAGTCCGATTTGCAGTCGCTCGTTCCATGGGTGCGGGATTCGATAATACCGGACGTCTTTTCAGGAAAATATTCGAGGATTGCCGTTTCAATTGCAAGGAAAATCCTGGGGCTTGTTGCAACCGAGGGTGCCGATGACGGACTGGATGCTTCAAGGGAAAAGTGCATCGATTATCTGGGAAAGAACTACGAAGAGGACCCTCTTGAAATCCTGAACGTAATAAAGAATTTTCTCTGCCTTCAGTCGTGCAGGAACACGGTGCTCAAGGAAAAAATCTACGACCGTTTTTACGCCGCATTTGAAGACGACTGTGCAAAGAAGATTCATTTCAACCGTGAGATTCTGGACGGACTTAAGGATGATTCCGAATCAAGGACTTTCCTCTGCCACGTCTGCTATTCGACCCTGGACATGGCCGGAAAATTTTCGGATGCACAGAAAGCCGACCTGAAGGAAGCCCTTAACTATCTGCTTGGACTTTTGAATTCCGATGAGGATTCGGTCGTGGTCATGGACGTGCTCCTGAAATTCATGCTTTCGGGAAAGGAATCGTCTCTTGCAAGGGAAGCCGTTTCAAAAATCTGCGGATTCGGAAACCGCAATTCAAGGAAGCTGTGCTTTTCACTGATTGATGGAATCTGCCGAAAGAACGAAAGACTTGAAAGTGAATACCATGCGTCCCTTTTGAAAACCGCACTGGACACGCTTCTGGACATGAAGCCGGAAAAGAATCTTGATGTGGACAGGAAATTCCTTTCGTTCCTTGCCATCGATTTTTCCACCGATGAATTTTCGCTGGCAGATTACGGAAAGAAAGCGCTCAACTACATCTGGCAGAAAAATGAAAATTCCTCTCCGCTGTGGAAGGACATAAAGCTGGACTACATCAATACGGTTTCAAAATGCAGGAGCGTTGAAATACTTCAGTTTGCATTTGAAAAGGCGTGCAGATAGTCCGTCATGGATTTTCATCGTCGGGGGATGCAACCATGCCGCTTCCGTCGTCTTCACCCGCAAGTGCTGCAAGGTCGGAAACCATCTTGTATCTGGCCGCTTTCTGCCATGTGGTTCCAGCTTCATCAAGGGACTGCATCTGCACTGATTTTTTTTCATTCTGTTTTTGCAGTAAAAACTTTGCAGCCATCAGTATTTCGGATGCTTTTCCGGCCCTGACGTGAAGCAGTTCCGCAATTTCCGACTCCGGTGCTTCGGCAAGTGCAGAAAGCGTCCCGTATTTTTTCATCAATGCCCTGTCCCTTTCCTTTCCTATTCCCGGAAGGCTTATGAACGGGGAGACCGTATTTTCCTTGGTCCTCAGGTTTTGGTTCCTGCTTGTTGCAAACCTGTGCGTTTCATCCCTGACCCTTTGAAGCAGTCTGAGAGCATCGCTTCGTTTCGGAAGGCAGATTGGAGAGTCTGCATGAGGCCTCCAGATTTCTTCATCCCTTTTTGCAAGACCTGCAATCGGTATGTCCAGATCCAGCGACTTCAGTATTCCATCGACTGCATTGACCTGTCCGATTCCTCCGTCAATCAGAATCAGGTCGGGAAGCTCCTTCTTTTCGTTTGCGAGCCTTGAGTACCGCCGGGAAGTTGCCTCCCTCATCGACTGGAAATCATCTATATAACCGTCCGTCGTCTTGAGCCTGAAATACCTGTAGTTCTTTTTGTCCGGGTTTCCGTTGTAAAAGCTGATTAGTGAAGCGACCGGAAATTTTCCTCCGATGTGCGCAATGTCGAATCCTTCAATCCGCACGGGCAGGGTGGGGAGGCCAAGAATCTGCTGCAGTTCCTTCATCGCCGGATAGTCGCCACGGTCCCTAAGCCTTCTGATTATGTCTTCCCTTGCATTCTGACGCGCCATTTCCATTGCCGCCATGTGCAGTTTGGATGCAGGAATCGATTCGTCAACCATGATTATGCAGTCCGAGACCCCGTAAGTTTCGGAAAACCATCTGGACATGCATTCAAGCCCGTCCTGATTCATGACGTAAATGTGCGGCGGAACAGACTCTTTTTCCGTGTAGTAGGCTCCCATGAACTCCGGTACGACCTCTATGTCTTCGTTAAGCGTCAGTGTCCTGTAATTGTCCCTGCCCAACAGTTTTCCCGCCCTGATTTTCAGCACGGTGAAGCTTACGAGTTCTCCCTCCCTCCATGAAGCGATGTAGTCCCTGTCGTCGCCGTCGAAACCTTCGACTATGTTCTGATTCTTCAGCACGGAAAGGGCCTTCAATCCGTCCCTGATTCTGGCCGCCTTTTCAAAATTGAGCGAACGGGCAGCTTCCTTCATCTCTTTTTCAAGTTTTTTGGCCGTTTCATCGCCTTTATTCTCAAGAAGAGTGGAGATTTCTTCGATAAATTCATCATAGGTGGAGCTGTCGCATTTTCCCAGACATGGGGCAAGGCATCTTCCTATGTGGTAGTACATGCAGGCGGAACCTGTTTCAGGGTCCTTTTTATGGAAAGTCTTGCAATGCCGTAACGGATATATTTCGTAAATTGTTTCTATGAATGTGTCCAGTGCGTTTGCATCGGGAAACGGACCGAAATATCTGGAGCCGTCCTGTACGATATGGCGAGTCCTGAAAATCCGCGGGAATTCATCCTTTGTGATTCTCAGCACAGGATAGGATTTTCCGTCCTTCAGGTTGATGTTGTATCGCGGAGTGTGCTGCTTTATGAGGTTGTTTTCCAAAAGGAAGGCTTCATATTCGTTGTTCGTCGTGATGTATTCGATGCTGCGGGCATGGTCGACCAGCAACCTTGTCTTGATGTCTTTTTTTCCGCTAAAATAGGATGTCAGGCGGTTCTTGAGGTTCTTGGCCTTGCCTACATAGATTATGGCTCCTTCTCCATTGCGCCAGAGGTATACTCCGCTTTGGTTTGGGGCCTTAAGTGCCGTCTGATGCAGGATTTCCCTTGGACTTGGCTTTTCGCTTCGGTCTATGGATTCCTCATTCTGTACGGTTTGGGTCGGAGGGTTTGAAAATGTTATATCGGTTGATGATGGGTGGTCGGACAAATGCATAACAGAAGAATACTTTTTTTATCGATATTTTGTCTACTGATTGCATCGCTTGCATTCGGTGATGAAAGGGTCATTACTCTCGGAGGAAAAAACGGGTGGACCAGGGTTCAGAAGATGGACGGCGTTACTGTCGGTTCGGGGCGTTACGGTTACGACTGCATACAGCTTGATACGAACAACCGCAAGGTGGCTGATGCAACGGACCTTCTCCTTGATTTCGAGGACAGGGCTTTCGGTGACGTCTCCGGAAACTATACGGTCCGTTCCAATTCATTCCAGTACTCCTCATCCGCAAAGATGGGCAAGGGGTCTGCATTGAGCCGTGGAAACGGTGGAATACGTCTGTCGGGCGGCAGAAACACCATTTTCGGAAAATCCGGTCTCACGGGTTCCTTCATGATAGAATTCTGGCTGAATCCTTCCGTAGCTGAAAACGGTGAAATCGTACTTTCATGGAGGTCTTCTCGAACCGAAAACGGATGGCCCCTCTATCAGATGATTTCTGCAAGCTTCTACAACAACCACTTCCACTGGGAATTTACGAACGTATTCAGCGGATACAAGGACAACGGCGGAGAAATCTCCCTTTCAAGCTACAAGACCATCGTTCCGAACGTTTGGGCACATCATTCAATCACCTTCGATGAAGATACGGGTCTCCTTGAATACCGCATCGACGGAAAGATTGAGGACATGAAATACCTTACGACGAACGGACGTGAAAGCGGTTCAATCTACAGTCCATACCTTGGAGTAGTGGCGGACCTTGAAATCTGTCCTTCATATACCGGACGCATCGATGATTTCCACATCCAGCGTTCAGCGGAAAACAAGGCAGCTTCATCACTCCGTTACGATTCGTTCAAGTCTACCGGCGGTCGTTTCGTTACCGAGCCGATTCTCGTTTCCAGATGTGCAATCCTCAACAGGGTGGATGCCATAACGAACGAGCCTGCACAGACAGATGTCGTCATGTACGTCAGGAGCGGGGACAATTACTTCAGCTGGACGGACAATGAACCTGCATGGGTTCCCGTTGACAATCACCAGAAGATAGAAGACGTTACCGGAATGTATTTCCAGGTTGCCGTAGACCTTTATCCTGATGGAGGCGGATCAAAGACACCGTCGGTCACTCAGCTGGACCTTCATTTCACCGAACACCTTTCACCGCTTCCTCCGTTTACATTGATTGCGGAACCGGGCGACGGACAGGTGACACTGACATGGAGCTATTCGGTTGACGATGATGCCGGTGGATATTACATTTATTACGGAGAGCGCCCCGGAGAATATCTGGGCCGTGAAGCATATAAGGGTGATTCCCCGATCAATGTCGGAAACGTAAACAAGGTTACGCTGAACGGACTGAAGAACGGAAAAATCTACTACTTTGCGGTTGCAACGTATTCCAAGCTGGACGACCGGATAATCGGCGTACTGTCCAAGGAAGTCTATGCAAGACCGCTCAGGAAAGGCTCTGCGTATTGAAATCATATTGACGGATGAACCTGAAATATGGGAGACTTTTAATTGTTATACGACCTTAGGGGCGGTTTAAAAAGTTTCGAAATGTCATTCTCTTTTTAGGTGCGGCAATCCTCGGTAAGTCCCGAAGGCTTCCTGATGGATTTTCAAGGCACGCGGAAAATGGCGGACGGAATCTTTTTGGACGGCCCCGTCAGAGTATATTGCTGCTAATGGAAACACATAATAATCTGAAGGCGGATTATTATGTATTAACAATGACATTCGCAATTTCGTAGTAATTCCTTACGGTATAAAGAATTACGAGAAATTGCCGGGAACCTCTGATTAATGCTTCCCGTATTAATCTGAGCTTCCCTAGTGGCCTAGACGGTCATGAAAAAAAAGAGAGGATAAAATGAGTGACAACAATTCCGATGCGAACCTGATGCTGGAGCGGGCGAATGCTGCTGTACTTTCACGCGATTACAGTCTTGCAACTCGCCTTTACAGGACGCTTCTTCAGTCTGATCCTGACAATGTGGATTTGCTTTTCGCTCTTGGTGATTTGTACCAGAAATCAGGGAACGATGCCAAGGCCATTCCGATTTACAAAAGGCTCATAGAAAAAAATCCGAAGGACGTGGTTTCCATGAACTTCCTCGGATCAATCTACAGGCGCATAAGGCAGTATGACGATTCAATCGACATACTTGAAAAAGCCGTAATCGTAGATGAGACGAACATACAGACTTTCTACAACCTTGGATTTACATACAAGCTGATGGGCAAGAACGAAGAGGCGATTCAGTGCTTCAATACCGTTGTCGATGAAAATCCGAACGATGTTCTTGCATACAATCACATCGGTTCAATCTATGCTTCCGAAAACGAACATGAAAAGGCCGTATCTGCATATCAGCGCGGACTTAAAATAGATCCTAATCATCCGATTCTTCACCTGAACATGGCACGCAGCTATGAAAAGCTCGACAGTGACGATCTTGCGGCGAAGGAATACGAGGCGGCACTCCGTTCAAAACCGGGTTGGCTTGATGCAATCGACGGATATGCAGACCTGCTCATGAAGAAAAAGGACATGAAGGCCGTTTCCGAAATGCTCTCACAGGCAATCAGGCTGAATCCCCAGGTCGCATCGGTCCACTCGAAGATGGGGCACCTTTACGACATGCAGGGAAATTTCAATGAGGCGGAATCGGAATATACTACTGCACTCAAAATCAATTCGAAGGATTTCAACACCTTTGCAGATCTTGCAGAGGCTCTCTATAAAAACGGAAAGGTCGTCGATTCGATACGCACGATGAAAAAGGGTGACGAACTCTGTGCCGATACCGACGCTTCGTTCATGGCCCGCTATGCAGACCTCATGATGAGTGCCGAAAAGCTCAATGCAGCCGGACATAAAATCAAGATGCTCTGGGAAAAGAATCCCGATGACATTTCTACCCTGAACCTACTTGGACAGTATTACGTCTGTCGCGGTGAAGATGCAAAGGCCGAAGGATGTTTCCAGAAAATCAAGCTTCTCGATCCTACCGCCCTGGATTATCTGGTTGACAGTGCACGTCGCTACAATCAGGTCGGAAGGTACGGAAAGGGTGAACAGAATGCAAGGAAATACCTTCACGTTGATCCGAACGGCGTAAAGGCTCTGCTTGTTCTTGCGGAAAGCCTTGAAAAACAGAACCGCATTGAAGAGGCCCTTGACGAATATCAGAAACTTGCGGCCCTTGATTTGGAGAACGTTTTCTACAAGGCATCCCTTGAAAGACTTGCACAGATACTTGAGAATTCCGAGATGGAGTCCTACGAGTCTGAGGAAGAGGGCATGTATGACCGTGAAGAAGCTGCCGAGGCGATGGATACCCTTGAAAGTCAGCTCAGCCAGAACGATGAGGACGGAACCGTTTACGACTCGAATGCAATCATGCCTTCACTTGATTTCAGCAGGGTGAACGAACAGAGAATGGCCCCTGATGAAATGGTCAGACTGCAGAATCAGGGATACAGTTTTGAAAGCCTGACTCAGGAAGACCATTCGATGGAATCACCTTTTTCACCGAGGGTCGATGAAGAAATCATGGCGGGAAATTCTTCTGCTGATGATTTTGACAATCTTGTCCCGGAGCCGGAAACTGAACCTGATGAAACCCCTCATGAATTCATTGCGGGAGTTCCTTCCGACGGTACGGGAATGGGAAGCGGACCTGTCGAAGGGTTGATGAGCCAGAAATTCCTTGAGGAAGACATTGACGGAACCAGAAAGGTGCCCGACAGGACACTTGATGTTTCCGACGGATGGGATGATGCCGACGATGAATTGAACTCAGAACTTCCACGACAGGAAAGACCGAGACCTGCAAGACAGGCTGCTCCTGCAAATCCTCCTGCCCCTGCCGAATATGATGAGCCTGAAATTTCCGACGGCATGGAGATTGCAAGCGAAGTCGGAACGGAAAACATTGAGGCGGAACCTTCCTATGAAGAGAACGCTGATTTTTCAATGGAAGAATCTTCCGAAACGATTGAAACTCCGTCAGGCGAAGAAGAGTTCGTTCAGGGCGATGATGACGGCGAAGTCGAAATGGAAGGCGACGAAGGAATATTCACGGCCGAAGAGGACATGGATTCCGAAGATATGGAATTCAGCGATGAAGAACTTTCCGACGATTCTGAGATGACGGTCGATCAGGTAAGCGACGGTGCGGAAGAAGTCGATGATACGGACAACGGATACGGTTTCTCGTTTGAAGATGATGACGGCGAATCCATTTTTGAAGGAAAAGAAAATCAGGAAGAATATGCAGAAGATGAACCTGAGGAAGAGGATTATGTCGTCTCTGAAAAAACTGTCGAGCCTGAACCGGAACTTTCCGTCGTTGAACCTGAAACCGAGCAGACTGTCGTTGAGCCTGAAGCAGCCGTACAGACCGAGGTGACTGAAGCTTCGGAAGATAATTTCGTATTTGCAGGTGAAGTACATCCGGCACAGGAGCCCGAGTCCGATGGTTCTTGCGATGCTGAAATACAGAACGACATTGCGGAAGTCGATGACTTTACTTTTGAAGACTACATAAAATCTGCGGAAGAAGACGAATCTGCAGATGAAGAAAATGACGGTTCAGAAACGCTTGACGGAATCGAATCGGATTCGGAAATTGATGAAGAATCAGTGGCTGATGGAGAAATCGAATCAAATCCGGATGCTTATGAAGGCATCGGTTCCGAGACTGTAGAAGCGACCGGAGAAAATTTTGATGCAGATGAAATCATCGAATCGGAAACGGATGATGAAGTCGATTCGACTGCCGATGTAGGTGCATCCGAATCAGAACCGTTCTTCGGAGTAAATGAATTCGAAACCGAAGATAAATCCGATGATGGAGACGAACTTAGGCTTTCCGCCGAACTTTTCATAAAGCTCAGGGACTTGAGTTCATATCTTCCTGTCGATAAAAAGCAGAAGTTCCTTGAAAGCCGCGAAAACCTTCAGCTTGAATACCTGATTAAGAAATTGAGCGGTGAGGCTGGACTTCTTGAAACTGCGCACGACATCCGTGAAAGGCTGAACCTGATGGATGAAGACGGCGTTGGACTGGATGCAGACAGGACCCGTGAAATGCTCAGCTACATGAAAAGCTACATCGAGTCGCTGCCGGACAAAAACATTGCAAAGTCCCTTGAAAGTGAAGTCGATGCTGCAATCGAAAAGCTTTAGCCGTTAAAATCGACATGAGTGAAACCGGGTGACTTATGAAAAAACTTTGTGATTTTGTATATGGAATTGTCGGACTTGGACTTATGGGAGGTTCCCTTGGAAAAGCAATCCGGGGCAACATCCTTTCAGGTCCGGGCAGTTCAGGGAAGATTTACGGATCCGACATCAACGCGGCATCCTTGGATTTGGCCGTCAGTCAGCATATTTGCGACAGGGTTTTCTCCATCGATGACGTTGATGCAATGCTCCGTGAATGTGATTTCGTTTACATCTGCCTGTATCCGCATGCGACCGTTGATTTCATGAAGGCCCATAGGGATTCATTTAAAAGCGGTGCAATCGTTTCGGACATAAGCGGAGTGAAGGCCCTGATATTCGATTCGATGGATGATTTCATGCGTCCCGACGTTGATTTCATTCCCGGTCATCCGATGGCTGGAAGTGAAAAGGAAGGATACGTCAATTCATCGGGCGGCATATTCAAGAATCACAATTACATCGTAATGCCACTTGAATCCAATTCACGCGAAAACGTAGAGCTTTTCAAGACCTTCGTAAGTGAACTCGGATTTACGCGGGTAGTGGAGACCGATGCAAAAATCCACGACCACAAGATTGCATTTACGAGCCAGCTGTGCCATGTCATTGCATCGTCCCTTGTCGATTCTGCCGAGGACAATCAGATAACTGCATTCGGCGGAGGAAGCTTTGAAGATTTGACCAGGATTGCATTGATTAATGCACCGCTGTGGACGGAACTTTTTCTTGCAAACAGGAAGGAACTTCTTTCGCACATCGACCGTTTCATCCAGTCGCTTTCAACCCTCAGATCCGAAATTGAAAACGGAGAGGACGAAAAGATTTGCGCTTATCTTGAAAACGTCAGAAACAGAAGGATGGCGATGGGAAGAAGCGATTCTAAAATAGGCTTAAAGAAGGATTGAGACGTTTTTCGTCTGCATTGTTTTGAATCGATTTTTTAATGCGCAAGTCCGTGGACTTTTAAATCCATAGGCTTGCGTTTTTTCGTTAAAGACCGTAAGTCTGTTCCACGAATATGAATCCCCTTACAGGCGATGATACCGAATACCAGAGTCCGTATCTGTCGTGGACTACATCCTGAATGTCCGTGAATCCGTTTACTTTGACGGTGACGGGTTCTTCCTGCGGATTTTCATAATCGAATTTTCTTCCTACGACCGGATACCTTGAATTTGGTCCTTCGTAAATCGTGACGTATGGATCGTTGTCGGTAGAATACTGCTTTTCCCTTTCCGCCCTGTCCGGATAAAGACTGTATGTTCCCTGTATGTCGTCTACGGGTTCAAGATAGGTTCCGAAAACTTCGTCGGTAAGCGGATAGCTTGTCCTGTAATAATTGTCGCGCCTTCCGTTTGATTCGTATTTCCCGGATGAAATTTCGGAAACGTAAACGAGCTGACCCGGCTGCAGTGAACCCTTGATTCCCGGGAACTCGCGTGAAAGCCTGAACCAGTTTGAATTTCCGTTCATCGGTACGTAAACAAGGTCTGCACTTACGTTAAGCCTGTTGAAAGTCCCCGACTGAAGGTAAAGGTTGTATCCCGGCACCCAGAAAACGCTTGCTCCACGTTTTGCCTGAAACCAGTATGAAGTCTTTCCCTCATATTCGAGCTTTTCCGCACTCCTTGAAACGAGCAGGATTTCGCTTCCCTGTGCAATGGATTCCTTTCCCTTTGATTGCGATGCAGGCTCCGTAAATTCCTCCGTGTTGAATTTCACCAGCCCCATGTTGATTTTTTTCTGCTGTTCCGGATTCGGGAAAATGTAAAGCTGTCCTCCGACCGTCCCTGATTTTTCATCCTCGCTGAATTCGAAGCACTGGAATTCACCGTTCACTTTGAGCTGTGGAAGTCCGCCCGGAATTACGACCACTTCCTTCAGGTTTCCGTTTGATGCGTCTATCAGTTCAAGGAGGTCTGGACTTCCTTCCGTACCTGGAATCCTCACTGCCTTGATTCCGCTTACGGTAACCGTCGTCCTGTATTTTTCATTGATTTCGCTGTCGGTCGGAACCGATTCGAAAATGATTTTTTCATCCTTAGTAAGCTTTGTGACCCATGGATTTCCGTTTACGGGATCGAATGCCTGCTCAAGGTTTTTGGTTATGTCCTCAACTGAAAAACGCTGGATGTGCCGGAAGGCTTCTATGTTGATTTCGGCGGGAACGTCGTATTCTCCTGCGTCGGCCTTCATGTATGGATTTCCGGAGAGGCTTTCGTTCGCCCATGGATTGAACAGTTCACCGTCTGCCGGCTCTTCGTTTTTCTGTATGAACATCACCTCATTTTTGACAGGCTTTTTTCCTCCGAGCATCATTATCTGCGAATCTACCGGGGTTCCGACAAATTCAGCCTGCTTTGACTTGGAACAGGAGACCGCCGTAAAAAGTGCGAGTCCCGAAAGGATTGTTTTTATGATGATTTTTTTCATTTGAATTTTGTCTGCAATCCACCGGCGTCGTGCTTGATGGATGCGTTTGCCTGACCTCCACCAGACATTTTTTTTGCTTTGTAAATTTACTCAAGGCATCCTAATATACAGCTTTAATCATTTAAAGGGAAGCATTTAAAATG